>JABJFC010000030.1 GCA_018662925.1 Alphaproteobacteria bacterium
GAAAATGATGCTAGCTTCATAATAATATTTCTTAAGAAGGGGTTACGTTTTCACCTAAAGAGTGTAACCCTTTTTCTCTCCTTTTCCAGCTATTTCCTCGTACTCAGAGCTTTTTTGTTTCTCTATCTCGGATCTAGGGTTTATTTACGATTTTTGGCCCTATGGCAGTATTTCCTTGACCTTAGCGGGAAAGTGCATAGAATTGCATCAACTTTTTAATTACGGTATGAGCCAAGTAATATTATGATTAAGGTGACGTTTCCCGATGGAACGAGTCGGTCGTTTGAGAAAGCGGTTACTGGGGCAGAAGTAGCTGCCTCCATCAGTAAATCTTTGGCCAAAGAAGCAGTGGCAGTTCGCGTCAATGGTGTTCTGTGGGATTTGACACGACCACTAGAGCAAGATGTCCAGATCGAAATTGTAAAGCGGGATTCAGAAGAGGGACTTGATCTCATACGTCACGATGCGGCTCACGTCATGGCCGAGGCCGTGAAAGAGCTTTATCCGGAGACCCAAGTCACCATTGGTCCATCCATCGAGAATGGTTTCTATTACGATTTTTACCGGGAAAAGGCCTTTACGCCCGAGGATCTGGAAAAGATCGAAGCGCGCATGGGGAAAATTGTCGATCGCAATGAAGAGATCATCCGAGAAGTCTGGAATCGCAAAGAAGCCGTGCAATTCTTTAAAGAAATGGGCGAAGCCTTTAAGGCTGAAATCATCGAGGATATTCCCGGAGAAGAAGATATTACCTTCTATCGCCAGGGTAATTTTATGGACTTGTGTCGGGGCCCCCATCTGCCATCAACGGGTAGCGTGGGCAAGGCCTTTAAGCTGATGAAGTTGGCGGGCGCCTATTGGCGTGGGGATTCCAACAATCCAATGCTGCAACGTATTTATGGAACGGCTTGGGCTAACGACAAGCAATTGAAACAATATTTGTTTCAATTGGAAGAGGCTGAAAAGCGTGATCACCGTCGCTTGGGGCGAGAGATGGATCTATTTCATCTGCAAGAGGAAGCCCCTGGCTGTGTCTTTTGGCACCCCAAGGGCTGGACCATATATACGACGCTACAAGAGTATATCCGTCGGAAGATCTCTAAAGCTGGCTATCAGGAAATCAATACGCCCCAACTTGTGGACCGCTCTTTATGGGAAGCTTCGGGGCATTGGGACAAATTTCGGGAAAACATGTTCACCGTCAAGGCTGATGATCGGGTTTATGCCTTAAAGCCCATGAACTGTCCCTGCCATGTTCAGATTTTCAAGAAGGGCACCAAAAGCTATCGGGACCTTCCCATTCGGTTTGCCGAATTTGGATGCTGTCATCGGGATGAGCCCTCGGGATCTTTACAGGGGATCATGCGGGTGCGGGCCATGGTTCAAGATGATGCACATGTCTTTTGTACCCGCGAGCAGATTACGGAAGAAAGCAAGACTTTCTGTGATTTGCTATTGAGTGTTTATAAGGATATTGGCTTTGAAAGCGTACGGGTTAAGTTTTCGGATCGTCCAAAAGTGCGTGCCGGTTCAGATGCAGTGTGGGATAAGGCAGAAAAGGCTTTAAAAGACGCAGTTGAAGCAGCAGGGCTTGATTATACCATGAACCCAGGAGAAGGCGCCTTTTATGGCCCCAAGTTGGAGTTTGTTTTAAAGGATGCCATCGGTCGTGAATGGCAGCTAGGAACTTTGCAAGTGGACTTTGTGCTACCTGAACGGTTAGGCGCCACATATGTTGGCGAAGATGGTGAAAAGCATTATCCAGTGATGCTTCATCGGGCTATTTTGGGTTCTTTTGAACGTTTTATAGGGGTGCTTATAGAGCATTATGCGGGTAAGTTCCCACTGTGGTTGGCGCCTACACAAGTCGTCATTGCAACGATTACCTCTGAAAGTGATGGGTATGGTGCGGAAATTCTAGAGAAGCTTAAGGCTTTGGGCATCAGGGCAGAAGCAGACCTCAGAAATGAAAAGATTTCCTACAAGGTGCGAGAGCATAGCCTGCAAAAAGTCCCGGTTATCCTGATTGTAGGGAAGCGCGAAATGGAAGATCGTCAGGTTGTTATTCGTCGCTTAGGTCAAAAGGATCAAGAAGTGCTTGCCTTAGGGGAAGCAATTGATAAACTAGTGGAGGAGGCAAAGTCTCCACTTGATAGAAACGATCAACCGTCGTCTGGATCTGCTCCTGAGGCGGTTTCGTCGGTTGTATAAATTGGTTTAATAGTAAAAGGAATACGAACATCGCTAGAACATTTCAACGTCCCTCGGGCCCCAAAGAAGTTGGTCCACGGGTAAATGAAAAGATTAACGCAAAAGAAGTACGTTTAATTAATCACGATGGGGAAGCTCTGGGGGTATATACCCTTGAGGAAGCGCTCAAGAAGGCAGACGAGGAAGGTCTCGATTTGGTGGAGATTTCTCCCCATGCAGAGCCTCCTGTCTGTAAGATTTTGGATTACGGAAAGTACAAGTTTCAAGCGCAAAAGCGTAAAGCTGAAGCTAAGAAGAAGCAAAAAATTACTGAACTTAAGGAAATTAAAATCCGTCCGGGCATTGAGGAGAACGACTATCAAATCAAGCTTCGGAAAATGAAAGAATTCCTTGGTGACGAGAATAAGGTAAAAGTAACACTTCGATTCAGAGGCCGTGAAATGTCCCATCGGGAGTTTGGAATTCAGCTTCTAAAACGCATCTCTGCTGATCTAGAGGAACTTTGTAAGATTGAAGCCGCTGCCAAATTAGAGGGTCGCCAAATGGTTATGGTTTTGGGGCCAAAGTAGGCCTCTTGTCAGACTCCACTTTTTGCTCGTCATGGGTATATCCCAGTAGTTATTTTCTAGTGTTTAGGCTATCCTGGAAATGTATGAAGGTTATGGGAGACTTTTATGGAGCTTACTTTTCTGGGGGCCACAAGAACTGTCACAGGATCTAAGTATTTATTGACTATTGGCAAGCAAAAGGTGCTTGTTGATTGCGGCTTGTTCCAAGGTCAGAAGGAACTACGGCTGCGCAACTGGGCTCCGTTGCCAGTGGATCCAAAGTCGATTGATTCCGTTTTGATCACCCATGCTCACATTGATCATACGGGATATTTGCCTCTTTTGGTTAAGAATGGTTTTGCAGGACCAATTTACGCGACAGCGGCTACATTTGACTTAAGTTCAATTTTGCTGCCGGACAGTGGGTATCTGCACGAAGAAGAAGCCCGACGCGCTAACAAGTACGGATACAGCAAACACCATCCAGCCCTTCCACTTTACACGCGTGAGGACGGGGAGACTGCCCTTAAGCAGTTTAAAAAAATAGATTTTGGAAAACCGTATCCACTTGTTCCCGGAGGATCCGTCACCTGGTTTCCAGCAGGCCATATATTAGGAGCGTCTCTTGTCCAAGTGCAAGTTGGAAAGAAAAAAGTTTTGTTCACGGGGGATTTGGGGAGATTTGATGATCCTTTGATGCGTGCCCCTGAAAGAATTTTAGGGGCGGACTATTTGATTCTAGAGTCAACATACGGGAATCATGTTCATGATGTCATTGATCCAGAGGAAAAACTAAAACAGATCATTAACGAGACAGCAAGTCGAGGGGGGACAATTTTAATTCCCTCTTTTGCTGTGGGGCGTGCCCAGAGCCTCTTGTATTATATTTTTAAACTGAAGTCCGAGAAATTAATCCCAGATTTACCTGTCTTTCTTGATAGTCCAATGGCCATAAATGCGACCAAACTTTTGTGTCGTCACGCTAAGGATCATCGTTTAACTGATGCAGAGTGTAGAGAAGTTTGTAAGGTAGCGATGTGCACAAATAGTGTTGAGCAGTCAAAGTCTATTGATGCAATAGCTTTTCCCAAAATTATTATTTCTGCCAGTGGGATGGCCGTAGGAGGACGCATCCTACATCACCTAAAGGTATTTGCTCCCCAAGAGCGAAATACGATTTTGTTAACAGGGTTTCAAGCTGCTGGAACCAGGGGAGAAAAATTACTTTCTGGCTGCACAGAAATCAAAATTCATGGTGAATATTTTCCTGTCCGGGCACGGGTCGAAAAGTTAACGAATACTTCCGCGCATGCAGATTATGAGGAAATACTTCACTGGTTGCGAAATTTCAAAAGGGCTCCTAAAAAAGTATTTATTACCCATGGGGAGCTGGAGGCCTCACAAAGTTTGAAAGAACATATTGAGACAGATTTGGGATGGAGCTGTTATATTCCAAAATACATGGATAAGGAAACTTTGGCGTGACACAGGGTAGCAATCTTTTGCAGTTAAAGCGTTTGGGCATAGATACCTATAAAGAGGCCGTCATTTATTTACGTACCGATTGCCACATGTGTCGCTCAGAAGGATTTGAGGTGCATGCTCGTGTAAGAGTGACGCTAGGGGGCAAGAGCATTTTGGCGACCTTAAACACACTGGAGGGAGATTTGCTGCAGCAGGGAGAAGCTTCTCTGTCAAATTATGCCTGGGAGTTATTGGGGGCAAATGATGGCGATCCCGTCCAATTGTCCCATCCAAATCCTTTGCAATCTTTAAGTTTTGTTCGGTCAAAAATTTACGGGAATAGCTTAAAAAAAGACGAAATCAAGAGTATCATTGGAGACATTGCACTGGGGCGATATTCAGATATACACATCGCGGCCTTTTTAACAGCATGTGCCGGTGGACGGTTAAATGAACAAGAAGTTACAAGTCTTACGGAATCAATGATAGAAGGTGGCCAAAAATTAACTTGGTCAGTAGATACGGTTGTTGATAAACATTGTGTCGGAGGACTTCCAGGAAATCGCACGACGCCTATTATAGTACCTATTGTTACGGCATTTGGACTTACGATGCCGAAGACTTCTTCCCGAGCCATTACATCCCCAGCGGGAACGGCTGATACCATGGAGACGTTGGCTCCGGTGGATTTGGATTTAAAAGCTATGAAGCGTGTGGTAGAGCAGGAACAAGGCTGTATTGTATGGGGTGGTTCCGTTTCTTTAAGTCCTGCAGATGACATCTTAATTGGTGTTGAAAGAGCCATGGATCTGGATAGCGAAGGGCAATTGGTAGCCTCAATGCTCTCCAAGAAAATATCCGTAAGTTCTACTCATGTTCTTATCGATATTCCGGTCGGTCCGACAGCTAAAGTGCGCTCATTCGAAATGGCCCATACCTTAGAGCACTTATTTCAAGTGGTTGCCCAGAAAATAGGCTTAAATCTCTCTATTATCCTCTCGGATGGATCCCAGCCAGTAGGGCGTGGAATTGGGCCGGCTTTGGAGGCATGGGATATTTTGGCCGTTCTGCAAAATAAATCAGAAGCGCCTCAAGATTTGAGAGAGCGAGCTTTGATTTTAGCAGGGAATATCCTGGAATTTTCTCCAAAAGTGGCAGTGGGGGAAGGCAGAAAGATTGCCGAAGATATTCTAGAAAGTGGGAAGGCTTTTGAAAAGTTTCAAAAAATTTGTGAAGCTCAGGGGGGACTTCGAGAGCCTCCTGTAGCCAAGTACACCCACTCTATCCTCTCTCCGCAGAGAGGATGTGTTGCTAATATAAATAATAGGCAATTGGCTCGTTTGGCGAAACTTGCGGGGGCCCCCCACGATAAAGCTGCGGGTGTGGAATTACATGTGCCTCTGAGAACGTTAGTTGATAAAGGGGAACCCCTCGTAACAATTCATGCAGAATCTAAAGGTGAATTGAGCTATGCACTTTCCCTACTAGACCAAATCCCCGAGATTATTCAAGTGGAGGCAGGTGAATGAAGCCTCTCATCTTTAGCTTATTTGAAGAGAACACACTTGCAGATTCGGTGGCGAAAGGGCTTGAGGCTGATCGAGGAAAAATTCTTAGACGGAGATTTCCTGATGGGGAGACCTATCTTAGGGTCGAAGAGAATGTGAAGGGGCGGGATATTGTGGTTGTTGATAGCTTGGATCAACCTGATGAAAAAATATTACCTCTTCTATTTTTCTCGGATACTGTGAAAGAGTTGGGGGCGAGAAGCATTGGGTTGGTTGCTCCTTATCTGGCATACATGAGGCAAGACAAGAGATTTCGTCCGGGGGAAGCTGTTACATCTAATTGTTTTGCGGGGCTGATTTCTAAATATTTCGATTGGCTTGTAACCTTGGATCCTCATCTCCATCGGCATAAAACATTAGATGAAATTTATTCAATTCCCAACTCGGTTGTTTCAGCTGCAGATTCGATTGTGGAATGGATTGGATCACAAGTAGACAACCCATTGCTTATAGGGCCGGATGAAGAAAGCAAGCAGTGGGTTGTGCAGATTGCAGATGCCCTTGACGCTCCTAATATCGTTTTGGAAAAAACGCGTTTGGGAGATAGAACAATAGAACTCACTTTTCCCGATCTGGCAGCTTATAAAGACCATACTCCCGTTCTGGTGGACGATATTATTTCGACAGCAACGACGATGATAGCTTCACTTCAAGAGTTAAAAAAAGAAAAATTTCACCCGGCAGTTTGTATTGGAGTCCATGGAATTTTTGCCGGGGATGCCTTTAAAAAGTTAAAGAGTGCAGGGGCAGAGAGAATTGTTACTTGCAATACAGTTCCCCATGAAAGCAACAAAATAGATATATCTGCTCCCCTTTGTGAAGGGATTTTGCAGCAACTGATCTAGAGAACTTTTTACTTCCAGCGATTATGAAGCCAGAGCCATTGGCCAGGATGCTTGCGAATCCATTGCTCAAGAGTTTCGTTTACTTGTTCCATGATTCTGAGGACATCTTGTTCCTGATTCCCAGTTTTTTTGATCTCAAGGGGTGGATAAATCACGATGTGAAATTTGGGCCCCTGAAGACGTTCTACAAAAATGGGAACGAGAGGGGTATCGTATTTTAGGGCAAATTGTGCGGCAGCGGGGGCCGTCATAGCTTCTTTTCCAAAAAAGGGAACGGAAATGCCATCATTCATTTTCTGATCCAATAACAAACCTAGATGCTGTCCCTGTTTGAGGGCTTTTAGCAGTTTTTTTGCCCCCTCGGGTCCTTTTGGAACGAAAGTCAAATTACTGGCTTTGGTGCGTGAAAAACGTATGAGCCAGTCAATGAGAGGATTGTTGGCACTTCGATAAACAACGTGAAGGGGGAACCCGTATCGCATGATGGAAAGGGCACCAAGCTCCCAATTTCCCACGTGCCCAGAAAAAAATATGCCCGGTTTGCCATCATTCATCAAAAGCTCAATATACTCTGTTCCGGTAACTGTGGTATATTTTGGGTTGCTTAGAATGCGAGGGAGATGAGGAAATTCGCCACAAAATCGTCCAAGATTTTCCCACATGTTAGGGACAATACGAGCAAGTTCTTGCTGGGATTTTTTTGGGAAAGCCTTCCGTAAATTGCTATAGGCTCTATTGGTTACGGGCAGTTTAGGCCCTACGAATCGAGCGAGTTTTCCGCCCACAGCAGAAGACCAAGCAAGGGGGAGTGCCCAAAAGAACCCGTAGAGGAGATAAGCGGGAATGGCTGCTAGGAAGTAGCCCAAATAAGTTTTAATTTTCAGAAGCTGTTTCATTTTCATATGACAAAATAAGTTCCTTCAACCACTTTCTTTGCGAGATGCTTTTCCACTCCAATCTTATGGGAAGAGGAAAGATCCCCTTTTGATGCTTTTTGGGAAGCCGAAAGAAGTCTTTTTCCGTTGTGATCAAACAGGCTTTCTCTTTCCTGGAGCGCTTTTTCAAGAAGGAAAGTTCACGCTTTCTGTATTGGTGGTGGTCGCTATAGGAATGGGTTTCAACGACTTTCCCTCCCAATGATTCAAGGGTCTTGAAAAACTTTTTAGGAAAGGCAATACCAGCAAATCCAATGAATTTTTTTGGGAAACAGGCGGGTGTTTTGGCTAGCTCGGGCACAAGAATTGCTTCGAGAATGGGAAGATCCGGGTGGTTTCTTTTGAGGTATTGCTGAACGTTTTGCTTATCTTCACCAACAATTACTGCCACTTGGGCTCTTTTGAGCCCCTCCTGAAGTGGTTCGCGCAAAGGGCCAGCTGGAAAGAGGCGCATGTTTCCAAAGCCGTTCAAACCGTCAATAACGACAAAAGAACAATCCTTTTGAAGGGAGTTATTTTGGAAGCCATCGTCCATGACAATTACGTCGGCACCTGCTTCCATGGCCTTTTTGGCCCCTTGAACCCGATCACGGGAAATCCAAGTGGGGGCTGTTTGGGATAAAAGGAGTGGTTCGTCTCCTACTTGCCTGGAGCTATGAATCTGTGGATCTACCTTGAGGGGCCCCTTTAAGGCACCACCATAGCCGCGGGAAAGAAAGTGAACATTCAAGCCAAGTTCTTTCATTTGGGTTGCAATGGCGATGGCAGTTGGGGTTTTACCAGCTCCCCCGAGAATTAAATTTCCGATACAAAATATGGGAATTGAAAGATCTACCGGAGTTGTAGAAGATGTTCTAGCCTGGTGGCATTGGCCATACAAATTGGATAATGGACTCAAAAGAAATCCACATAATCTATGAAAGGGACCTGTGTTCCTATACCAAAATGAGGGGGTGCGCATATGATTATAGCCTATAGGAAATAATAGAATCACCTGTTTTAGGTAAATAGGGTTCTATGTCAAGAATGACCCTGTCTAAAACATCATTTTCAGATTTCGCCACATTCCGAGCAGCCGTTTCAAGCGTCCGAACTGCACTAGCATCACTAAAAAGCATGCGAAGCTCTTTGGCAAGTTCTTCTGAACTGTTTACACAAATTGCAGCATTTTCTTGATGGAATTTTTCAATCATGTCTCTGAAATTGTGAGTGTGTGGCCCCCAGAGCAAGGCAGAGTCAAGCATGGCTGGTTCTAACGGATTATGGCCCCCTGTTGGAACCAAAGAACCTCCCATAAACACAATGGGGGATAATCTATAAAATAGCCCCAGTTCTCCAAGGGTATCGGCGACGTAGATGTCCGTATCGGGAAGGATGTCCTTCTGGTCTGAGCGTAAGGCTACAGATAAACCCATACTAGAAAGAGTATCTTGGATGAAAATGCCCCGTTCTGGATGGCGGGGCACAATGAGAGTTAGGAGGTGTGGGATTTCTTTTTTTAAAGCGAGGTGGGTTGCTGCAATTTGCTCTTCTTCCCCTTCATGGGTACTGGCGGCGAGCCATACGGGCCGTTTTCCAATGGTTGAATTCATGTGTGCCAGGGCTTCTGGGTCGACAGGAAGAGGGGCCGCACCAAATTTTAAATTTCCGGGGACGCGAATATGTTGAGCCCCAAGGGCCTTGAGCTTTTGAGCCGTTTCCTTGGATTGGGCGAGAGATATTTTAAAGCACTGCAGGAGATCCTCAGCAAAGAATTTAAAACGGCGCCATCCTTTGAAGGATCTATCTGAAAGGCGCGCATTTACGAGCACCATAGGCACACCATAGTCGTGAGATTCATGGACTAAATTTGGCCACAATTCAGATTCTACCCACAGGATTAGATTTGGTCGCCAATGCCGCAAAAATCGTCGCACATAACGGACACGATCGATGGGTATGTATTGATGAAAGGCGCGGTCGGGAAGTCGAGATTTCATCAGAGCTGCAGAAGTGACAGTCCCTGTTGTCAGCAAAATATGGCATGTTGGGCGAATTTCTAAGAGGCGATTTATTAAGGAAAGGATCGAGAGTGATTCCCCCACACTTGCTGCGTGAATCCATATGAGGTGTCCGGAAGGTTTTTCAAGAGAAGGAATTCCTTTCCTTTCTTTGAAGCGTTTTTTATCTTCTTTTCCAATGAATTTGCGCCATAGAAACACGCTCCACAGAATGGGACTTAAAAGAAAAACAACAAATCGATAGAGTCGTATGACGGGCTTCATGCGGCTACTCCAGTCACATTGCAAGACTGATCAGCCCGTTCAGATATATTGATAAGTTCTCGTTCAATCTGTTTTCTCGTTTTTTCAAATTCTGCTTTGGAATTCGTCTTTGGATGAGGAATAGGGGCCCCCCATAGGAAGATGCCTTTGCCAAAGGGTTTTGCCCAAAGAAAACGATCCCATGTGTTAAATAGTTTGTGACGAGAAACAGAAAAGGCCACGGGTAAAATATCGGCTTTTGCAAGATATGCCATATTCACAATGCCATCTTTTGCTATAAACCGTGGTCCTTTTGGACCATCGGGAGTAATGCCTGTTGTGCCGCCAGATTTTAAAATTTTTAGCATGTTTCGGAGGGCTGCTGTCCCGCCTCGGGTCGAGGAGCCGGCTAGTGTTTTAATGCCAACATGTCCCATGACCTTTGCAATGAGTTTGCCATCGGGATGGGAGGAAATGAGCATGTGAAATGGTCTTTTCCAGCGCCAAGCATAGGCAAGCATCATCAAGCGATTGTGCCAAAAACAGGTGATGAAAGGGCGATTATCTGCGCAGTATGTATTTGGAAACTCTTCCCCAACATATTGCCACCGGCATGTCCAAAACACCACGCGTAAATACTGAGCACAAACCCACGCTAGAATTGCTTGGGTGATGGGATGCTTGAGAATCTGTTTGATTGTGTGTTTCATAAAGCCCATTTAGCCATTAGACATAGGTACCCGTTAGGTCAGACTCTTCTGTCCCTATTCCATTTTGAGAAAATTGCATTTCACAGAGAGTTGCATAGACGCCTTCTTGCTTCAAAAGTTCTTTGTGCCTTCCCAGTTCAACAATTTGTCCATCTTTGAGGACACAAATCACATCTGCATCAACGATGGTGGAAAGTCTGTGGGCAATGATAAGGCATGTGCGCCCCTTCTGAAGAGTTTCTAATGCTTTTTGAACTTTTCGTTCCGATTCGGTATCCAGTGCAGAAGTTGCTTCATCCAACAAAAGGATGGGGGCATCTTTAAGCAAGGCACGTGCAATGGCCAGGCGCTGGCGTTGGCCTCCCGAAAGCTTCACACCCTGTTCCCCCACGAAGGTATCGTATCCTTGGGGGAGTGATTCTATGAAATCGTGGGCGGCTGCGCTTTTGGCAGCAGAAACAATTTCGTCATCTGTTGCATCAACCTTTCCATAGCCAATATTTGCTTTGACTGTGTCGTCAAACAGCATGATTTCTTGGCTAACGAGAGCAATGTTACCTCGCAAAGAAGATAGAGTAGCCTTGTTAACGGGCATCCCATCAATTGAAATTTCTCCTTGCTGAACATCATAAAATCGGGGGATCAGATTTAAGAGAGTCGATTTGCCCCCACCACTCGGACCAACCAAGGCAATGGTTTTTCCTGCTGGAATCTGGAGTGAGATATTGTCGAGGGCTTTCTCATGTCCCTTATTATAGGAAAAAGAGACATTTTTAAATTCAATATATCCCTTGGGTGCGGATAGTGTTTTTGCTTGTGGTAGAGATTTAATCGTGGGTTCCACATCCATAACTTCAAAAACACGGACGGCAGCGGCGAGACCCTCTTGCAGGTTAGCGTTGAGAGTCGCAAGTCTTTTGATGGGGTCATAGGCTAGTAAAAGGGCTGTGATAAAGGAGAAGATGGCTCCAGGGGTGCGTGCACCGTTTATGACTTGTATGCCTCCATAAATGATGACCGTTACGATGGCAAGTCCGCCAATGGTTTCCATAATTGGTGAGGCAATAGATCTAATACGCGTTTGCTTATAGGAAAATTTAAAAATAGATTCGGCAAGGTCGGATAGTCGGCTTTTTTCATAAGTTTCCATGCCATACGCTTTGACGAGTCGAGCCCCTTGAAAGACTTGTGAGAGAAGGGTCATAAGGCTGGCCACTTCAATTTGAGTCTTATTGGTGTTTTTCCGTACGCGTTTTCCAATACGCACGATAGGATAAATTGTTGTGGGGAAGACAAGAAAGGCCACTGAAGCTAACAGCCAGTCTTGATAAAACATGATGCCGATTAGAAAAATAATCGTGATAAAGTACTTCCCAACGGCATTGAGTATGAAGAAAACCAGTTGTCGCATAATGCCCACATCGTTGACACATCGTGACATAAGTTCTCCGGATGGATGATTTTGAAAGAAGGCTAGATCGTTTTTCAGAAGAGAAGCAAAGAGATCCCGCTGGAGATCGGCAATCAAACGGTTTCCTAAAAAGCTCATGCAAATGGATTCACCATACATAGCAGCGCCCCGACCGGCAAAAACGAGCAATATGGTTAAGGCAACGGGATAAAGCATCGTTTCATCTTTTTTCAGGAAGATGTCATTGATAATGGGTTCTAGTAACTTGGCCCAAGCAGCTGTACCCGCAGCGGCAATTGCCATAAAAAGAAAGGCAAAGAAAATCCGTGTGCGATGTTTCCGTATATAGTGCTTCGCTATGCGTTTGCAAATAGCATAAGATGAAGCATTAATAGTTGCGAGCAAAGAAGCCATATTTAAAACATACTTTCCTAAATGTTACCTAGGGTATAGCCAACTTTAAGGGTTTTGTACAAGGTAAAGTTTTGAGTAATAGATTTGAAATGGGTATTGTAAAAGTGAGTTGTCCTTTTTTATCCAATAAAACTTTCTTTCGTTTCGTTAAAAATCAGTCTATAAGTTTCATGTTCTGAATAATAATTGAGGAAGCATGAGTACGAAGGAAACGTTACAATCCATATTTGTTCCCATTAATCGGGCAGGTTGGCCTTTTATTGCCATTTTTTCTGTCATAGCCTTTGCTTTGTGGTTGCTTTCAGATTTTCTGGGATTTGTCGGAATTGTATTGACCCTCTGGTGTGTTTATTTCTTTCGTGATCCGGAGCGTGTGACGCCTTGTCACGAAGGATTGGTTGTTAGTCCAGCCGATGGGGTGGTGCAGATGATACGGATCGTCTCTCCACCAAAAGAGCTGGGTATGGAAGGAAAACGTGTCAGAATCAGTATTTTCATGAATGTCTTTGATGTTCATGTGAACAGAATACCCATTGGAGGTGTTATTAAGAAAATACACTATCATGCAGGAAAGTTCTTTAATGCCTCTTTAGATAAGGCTAGCGAACACAATGAGAGGCAAATGTTTGCCTTGGATCTAGATGATGGTACTGATATAGCGTTTGTTCAGATCGCAGGGCTTATTGCCCGGAGAATACTTTGCTATGTCAATGAGGATGGCAGTGTGAAAACGGGTCAACGATTTGGCATGATCAGATTTGGGAGTCGAGTGGATGTATACTTGCCAAAGGGTGTTGAATCACTGGTCTGTGTGGGGCAAACTGCAACGGCAGGTGAAACAGTCTTGGCGAATTGTCAGGGGAAATTACCGAAGAATCGAATTATTGGAGCTGTGCGTTAAGTGAAAAAGACCGTCTTAAAAGGAAAACCCCTAGCACGTTTAAAGGAAAGGCGTCTCAAGGAACTCGCCATTCATCGTCTCATCCCGAATATTCTTACACTGACGGCTTTGTGTGCTGGTTTGAACGGCATCCGCTTTGCCCTTATGGATAAGTGGGAATTTGCAGTCATCGCCATTTTTGTCGCTATCATTTTTGATACTATGGATGGGCGTGTTGCGCGCTATCTAGATGCTTCAACGCGCTTTGGAGGTGAACTTGATTCCTTGTCAGACTTTGTGAGTTTTGGCGTTGCACCGGCAATCATACTGTATCTTCATACGCTTCAAAATTTTGGCAGAATTGGATGGGGAATTGCTCTTTTGTTTGCCATTTGTTGTGCTTTAAGGTTGGCAAGATTTAATACATTGGATATTGAAGGCACCGAGAAATTACCGGCCCAATTTTTCCGAGGCGTTCCAGTCCCTGCTGGTGCGGTCTTGGCTCTTTTACCTCTGATAATGACACTTGAGCCAGAGGTGAAATATTGGGTGCCGAGTGTTGCCATGGGCATTTCCACAGTTGTTGGAGCCTTGCTCATGATCAGCCAAATCCCCACTTTTTCCCTTAAAAGCAGACGCATTAAGCAAAAGCACGTTTTGCCTCTCTTATTGTTGGTGGTGTTTTTTGTGGGGGCACTTGTAACGATCCCATGGGTTACCCTTTCCATCATGGGTATTGTTTATCTTATTACGATTCCCTTTAGTGTAAGAGCTTACAAGCGGTACTATGAGACAACCACTTATCATTCAGAATAAATAAAGCAAAAAGCCTAAGAGCGGTCCTGTAGGAATTTTAGTTCTTATTATAGGTGATTTCCTAATTTTTCGAATTTTAATAGCATTTCGCTGGGAGAGTTTTAGTTTGTACTTTTCTTGTCTTAAATCATTTTTAATGCTTTACATTTCACCTTTTCTTTATAAATAAGGGGAAATTTAATGACTTTTGGGAGTATAAGTGCTAGTAGCAATAGAGAAGCAGTAATGGCGGTAGTGTTTGAGAGATAGTACTTGGTGGAATATTTAGAAAAGTTGAAAAACTTCTTTCATCCTCATGTGGTTTCAGCTGGGCTTTTGGGGCTTCCAGGTGGACTGCTTTTTGTGTTGATTATGGCTACGTCGCAGGTTTGGCTTAGCGAGTCTGGCATTGATAAGACAACCATAGGACTCCTGGCGCTGGCATGTCTTCCTAATGCGCTGAAGTTTACATGGGCTCCATTTCTAGACCACGTTCGTCTTCCCATTTTAGCAAAGAGGTTTGGACATCGGCGAAGTTGGGCACTTCTATTACAAGCTTGTTTAATGGTTTCTCTTGTCGGTCTTGGATCTATAGAACCTCAAAACGATCTTTTGACAATGGCATTTTTTATGGTGTTGGTCTCCTTTTTTGGGGCAAGTCAAGATGTGGTTGTAGACGCGTTTCGAATCGAACTCCTCCATAAAAAACATCATGTGGCAGGTGTTGCAATCAACGTTTTTGGGTACAGGATTGGTGCGATTATAGGTGGTGCTGGAGCTCTCTATTTAGCCGCTTACTTCGGCTGGTTCTGGACTTATGTCTTTATGGCGATCTGTGTTGGTATTTCATCCATGGCGATTCTTTTTAATGCTGAACCAAAATCAATTTTGACAGATGCCATGAAGGAGAGGCAGGAGCGTGCACTCAATTATTTGAATCAGCGTGGACGTTCAAGAGGATTATCGACACGAATTATGGTTTGGTGCTACGGGGCTTTCTTAGGCCCCCTTACTGATTTTTCAAAAAGAAAGGGTTGGCTTTGGATTTTTCTTTTTGTTCTTATTTTTAGGCTTGGGGATAATCTCATTAATAATATGGCCAACGTGTTTTATTTAAGTATTGGTTTTTCCAAGATAGATATTGCAAATGTCACTAAATTTTTTGGTGTATTTGCTACGATCGTCGGCGGCTTTATGGGTGGACTAGCCCTAAAGAAGATTGGGCAGATGAGAGCCCTTTTATTCTGTAGCATTCTTCATCTGATTTCCAACTACATGATGATTGTTCTCGCTCAAGTTGGGTACAATCTAGAGATTTTTTACCTAGCGATTGCCCTTGAAAACGTCACAGGGGGAATGGTTATTATTGCATTTACCTCCTATTTATTACTTCTTTGCAATCGTTCGTACACTGGGACTCAATACGCACTTTTGTCTTCCCTTTGGTATTTGGGAACCCCTCTTGCGAGCATCGGTGGATGGCTTGCTGATCAAGTCAATGATTGGATAACTTTTTTCTCCATTGCTATGGCAGCAGCTCTTCCTGGTATATTTATCCTCCTTTGGATTACTTATAAATACCCCCAGGTCATGTTACATGACATAGATGAAAGACGCGCAGCGTAGATTTGGAAATCGTAAAGTCTTCCTATTTTTTAAGCATGCCAGTACATTCTACCGTTTTTCTAATTGTATCGGAGGGGCTAGGCAAGTTCATAATCAGCAAGACGCCGAGGATGATGAGAGCCGTACACCCAATCATAACGAATTTGGAAGGTCGCTTTCTGAACTTTCTTTTCTTTGGGAGAGGCTCCATTTTACTTGTGTCTAAATTTTTCTGTTGTTCGGCAAATTCTTCTGGCGTTTCTGTAAAAGGAAGAGCCCCGCAGTCGGAGATGAGATCACTAAGTTCACTGGCAATTTCATCTAACAACTCTTCATGAATACCACGTGCTACCAGACTTGTTCCATGGCCTTCTGGTAAATAGAAAGGATAGCTTCCTATGTCTATGTGGGAGTGTTTTTTTTGTAATTCCGTTAGCGGTTTTGCAACGATGCCTTCGGCTAGGAAACAGTTGATAGTGCGTGAAAAAACTTTACTGCCACGTTCAAGTGTTGGAATCAGCGCCTCAAACATACTGCGCATGATATAAGGGACACCTGCGAGAACGAAAATATTTTCGATCTGGAACCCTGGAGCAGTTGTTTCCGGATTATTGATTAAAATAGCTCCGACTGGCATCTGAGCCATCTTTTTTCGTGAATCGGTCAGATCATCGCCGTAGTGCTCTTCAAGGCGCCTGAGGACTTCTTCATTGTATTCTAAGGGGAGGTCAACGGCTTCAGCAATGCAAGCTGCTGTAATGTCATCATGGGTTGGGCCAATGCCTCCAGTGGTAAAAACATAGTTATAGTCTTCTTTTACCTCTCGAACGGTCTCTATAATTGTTTCATCAATATCTGGAATTATTCTTACTTCTTGCAGATAGATTCCAAGGTCAGCAAGTCCTTTGCCAATGTATTGCACATTTTCATCTGGGGTGCGTCCTGACAGAATTTCATTCCCAATAATAAGGACACATGCCGTGGGATTCTCGCGGAAACTTTTGAATTTTGTCATAGGTCTTTCTTACTCATTGAACGTAGGGTAGTATACTTCGATGAAATTCAAAGCACCACTCCTTACTGGGCATCTCATTCGTCGTTATAAACGATTTATGGCAGATATTGAACTGACTTCTGGAAAAATTATTACGGCCCACTGTGCCAATTCGGGGGCTATGTTGGACCTCTTAGAGGAAGGAAACAAAGTCTGGGTCAGTCCGGCTCAGAATCCGGATAGAAAATTAAAATATACGTGGGAATTAGTTGAGACAGATGGCACCATGGTAGGAGTCAATACTTCTCTTCCCAATGGTCTTGCGGAAGAGGGAATTTTGTCAGGGTTCTTTACGGACCTGCAGGGGTATGACTCGATAAAGCGAGAAGTTAAATATGGCCAGAATTCACGTATAGATATTCTTTTATCAAAAGAAGATGGTTCAAAATGCTTTGTGGAAGTTAAAAATGTGCATTTAAAGCGGGGGCATCGTGCTGAATTTCCTGACTCAGTGACATCTCGTGGGACAAAGCACTTGAACGAACTTATGGCTATGGTGGATGCGGGAGATAGATCTGTGATGGTTTATATTATCCAACGGGACGACTGTAAGTCTTTTAGTCCCGCAAGAGATCTTGATCCTGTATACGGAGACACCCTGGATAAAGCAGCGCGGTTTGGGGTTGAACTTCTAGCCGCGGACTGTAGAGTGACTCCCGATGAGATTGTTCTTAATAGAATGCTACCGGTTGAATTATAATGTGGAATTTAAATGAATATTGACGAAGACATAATCCTCCATGATGAGGCAGATTTTGAGGGAATGCGAAAGGCAGGTCGCCTGGCAGCGGAAACATTGGACTATATTACACCTCATGTTGTGCCTGGAATTACGACAGAAGAGCTCAACACTTTGTGTCATGATTTTATTACAGACCGTAAGGCTATTCCGGCACCCTTAAACTATCGCGGATTTCCTAAATCCATCTGTACCTCTATAAATCACGTAGTGTGCCATGGGATTCCTGGACCAAAGACACTCATTAAGGGCGACATTATCAACATCGATGTGACGGTTATTTTAGATGGTTGGTATGGCGATACCAGTCGCATGTTTTATGTTGGAAACGTTCCTATTAAGGCTAGGCGACTCGTTGAAGTAACCTATGAGTCTATGATGCGTGGGATAGAAGCTGTTAAGCCTGGGGCAACTCTTGGCGATGTGGGAGAAGCGATCCAAAGCTGTGCTGAAAGCCAGCGATATTCTGTTGTTCGGGATTTTTGTGGTCATGGATTGGGAACGTTTTTCCATGGGGCTCCAACTGTCCTGCACTTTGGCCAAAAAGGTGAAGGCCTTGTCCTAGAGGAAGGGATGTTCTTTACCATTGAGCCTATGATCAATGCTGGAAAATATCATGTTAAGATTCTTGAAGACAAATGGACCGCTGTGACGCGTGATAAATCGCTATCGGCTCAATTTGAGCACAGTATTGGTGTTACCAAAGAGGGGGCAGAGATATTCACTCTTTCACCAATGGGTCATACGCTTCCACCATACGAAAAATAAATAGGAGTTCCCATGTCTGAGCATAAAGTTACGACCAATTGGAAAATGAGCAAGCATCCCACCAATGCAAAGACCTATTCTCGGGATCATGAGTGGATTTTTGAAAATGGGCAGGTTGTTGAGGCTTCGGCAGCCCCAACATTTTTAGGGAACCCACAATGCGTAGATCCGGAACAAGCCTTTGTTGCTTCAATTGCCAGCTGTCATATGCTTACGTTTTTGTTTTTGTGTAGCCAGAAGGGATACCCTGTTCATCGATATCATGATGTCTCTGTTGGAACGTTGGAAAAAAATGAAATGGGTAAAATGTCCATAACAAAAATTAAGTTATGTCCTGAAATCACTTTTGGAGAGGGGGCTGTTCCTGCAAGAGAAATCATTGAAGAGCTCCATACACGTGCCCATCAAGAATGTTTTATTGCAAACTCAGTGAATACAGAAATTATAGTATGTTGGAAATAGGGAAGGGATTTGTGACATGCCACAAGAAATAGATTTTGATAAGGAGATCAAATTTCTGGCGATCGCTGAAAATTTGAAAACGGAAATGCGGCACAGCTGGCTTTCAGATGGCCGTCACGAGAGTGTGGCAGAGCATACATGGCGGCTTAGTTTAATGGTTTTGCGTTATGCTCACCAATTGGATCAACCTGTGGATGTTTTAAAGTGCTTAAAAATAGCCATCGTGCATGATCTACCAGAAGCTATCGCTGGTGATATTCCTGTTATGGAAGCTCAGACATCAGAGGCAAAGAAAAGGAAAGAGCAAGCTGAGTTAGAGGGAATGACACGAATAAAGGATCTGCTTGGGGATGGAAATGGTGAGGAGCTATTTGAGATTTGGATGGACTATGAACGTCAGGATTCTTATGAAAGCAAATTTGTGAAGGCCCTCGATAAGCTGGAAGTATTTATTCAACACAACGAGGCCCCTATAGAAACTTGGGAATATGGGGAAAAGGAAATGATGTTCCAAGACAAGTGGCTAAGAAAGTATTGTGCATTTGATAGTTTTTTAAATGCTTTTGCCAATAGAGTTACAGAGGATAGTCTAAATAAGCTCAAGGCTGCAGGTGAGGATCTTGAGGCTATAAAAAAGACGGCTTTGGAAAAAGCGGCGTAATCTGGCCTCCTTTTTCTGACTGAAATAACGCCCATGGAAAATTAGCCAAGACTATTTTAACATCCGTGGAAACTGAGTCGGGCTTAACCATTTGAAATTACAGAAAAGACGATCTTATGGGGGCAATTTTCATGTCGTTCTTAGCTTTAAGAAAAACGTCTCATTTTCTATAGAATTTTCTCGAGAAAAGCTTTTGCTCTCTTAGTCTCAGGCTTTTTGAAAAATGTCTTAGGCGACGAATCTTCTATAATTTTTCCATGGTCCATAAAGAGAATTCGATCTGCAACTTCCTGGGCAAAACCCATCAGATGAGTGACGATAACCATGGTAATGCCGGTATGAGCTAGACTTTTAATCACATCGAGAACTTCCCGGACCATTTCAGGATCCAAGGCTGATGTGGGTTCATCAAAGAGAAGAATTTCTGGTTCCATGGCAAGAGCCCTTGCAATGGCCACGCGTTGTTTTTGTCCACCGGAGAGCTTGGAGGGGTAAACATTTGCCTTATCTGTGAGTCCGACACGTTTCAAAAGCTCTAAGGCTTTCTTTTCGGAACTATTTTTCGACCACTTCTTCAATTTGATGGGGGCGTACATGAGATTTTGCAGCACAGTCATGTGGGGGAAAAGATTGAAATGCTGGAACACCATGCCAATTTTTTGACGGATTTTATCTAAGGCAAACCCTTGCCCACTAATAACAGTGCCATCAAGAACAACTTTCCCAGTGGAAGGTTGCTCCAACACATTGATGGAACGTAGGAACGTTGATTTCCCAGATCCTGAAGGGCCCAGAATAACCACCACCTGACCTTTGGGAATCTCAATGGAAATATCTTTGAGAACGTGGAGATCGTGAAATCGCTTGGAGAGATGCTGAGTCTTAATCACTGCGCTGGAGTCTCCTTTCGAATCTCTTAGCTGTCCAACTAAGGGCCATGACCATCACATAGTATATAAGACCGACCATTATGAGAGGCTCAAAATATACATATTTTTCAGCAGCAATAATATTGGCACGCCTCAGAAGATCGGCTTCTCCTATGACAGAGATCAAGGTGGATTCTTTAAGAAGATCAATCATTTCATTGATGAGAGCGGGGAGAATATTTTTAATGGCTTGTGGAAGAATAATATCTCTCATAGCTGTAGGATAAGGGATCCCTAAAGAAAGTGCTGCCTCCAATTGCCCCTTATTAACGGCTTTAATGCCGGCACGAATGATTTCTGAAACATAGGCTCCTGAATTGAGGGAAAATGTTAAAACGCCTGCTTCAAAAGCTGAAATGCGATACCCGGTCAGTTGGGGTATCGCGAAGTAGAAGAGAGTTAACTGGACGAGGAGAGGCGTGCCGCGGAAAATGGAAGTATATGCATTTGCAAACCATTGGAAGCCTCTTACATGAGATACTTTCATGAACGCAAGGATGATGCCTAATATAAATCCAAACGTGATTGAGATAATCGTGTATTGGAGGGTAACTAGGATGCCCTGAGCAAGAAATGGGAGAGATGGAAGGACAAGGCCAAAATCTAATTTCATGTTAAGGCCTTAGTTAACCTTTAACCACTTATCATGCAGCTTTTGGATGACTCCTTTAGATCGAAGAGCTGAGAGAGCTTGGTTTGCCTTGGCGACTAAGTCTGATCCTTTTGGAAAGGCCATGGCGGTTCCTTCTCCGTTATCTTCATCTATATCTTGGAGGCTAATCTGAGCTTCGTTTGCTTTATGATAGGCTCTAGCTGCGGTCCCATCGAAAATTGCGCCATCAATGCGCCCTGAAAGAAGCTCTTGAATTAGATCCCCTAGTTTTGTACGTGTTTCGACTTCAATACCTTTATGGGTTTTTGCCCAAATCTTTACGGCATTTTCTTGTGTTGAACCCAGTTGTACACCTATTTTTTTCCCCTTGTAATTCTTGAGATTTGGAAAATCTGAACCGGTTGGAAACAGCAAAGCATTCTTGACATAAAAATAGGGTTCGGAAAAATCCACACTTTTTCTGCGCTCTTCGGAGGGGCCTAATCCTGCAACGGCCATCTGAATCCTACCGGCTTGAAGGGCAGGAATAATGCCGGAAAAATCCATATCCTTTAGCTCCATTTTTTGCCCCATTTCTTCTGAAAGGGCTTTTATGAGATCTATTTCAAATCCAACGATTTCTTGGGAACTTCCTTCAGTTTTATAAAATTCAAAGGGGGGATTATCCGCCGAAATACCTACAACGATAGGACGATCGTCCGTAGAAACGTTTGAGTCGTCACACGCAACGAGAAACAATGACATAAGCATTGAAACAAGAAGAGATATTTTTGGTAGGTATTTCATTTTGAGAATTCCAGATTTTGTGTATATGTTTTTTGTCATAAAGCTGTAGAGAAAGCAACAGAAACAAGAGGAGAAAGAAAATGGGACTCTTCTTTAGTCGTTGGTCAAAGTGATTGGAATGCTGTATAAATAAAAGACTTGAAGAAGAAAAGTAAAAATGCTACAAATACTTTTATTTTAAAGTGCTTTGTTATGTTCAATTTTCTTTTAAGAATAGTTTACGTCACTGTATTAGTTTCTCTTTATTTTGGAACTATCGCATCTGCGGCACGATTCTGATCTAATAACTGCATGATTCTTTTGTGAAAAATGAAATCTACTGCAGTATCTCTTTAAACTTTTCGACTAAGTCTAGTCTTTCCCAGGAAAATCCACCATCGGCATCTGGATCCGGACCAAAGTGCCCAAACGTAGCTGTTCGTTCATAGATAGGTCGGTCTAGTTTTAGGTGGTCTCGGATACCTCGCGGAGATAAGTCCATGAGTTTTGGAATGAGATCAAGAATTTTCTGTTCAGGAATCTTAGCTGTATGGTGGCAATTTATGTAAAGTGAGATTGGGTGAGAAATCCCGATTCCATAGGATAATTGGAGGGTGCAACTATCTGCCAAACCAGCGGCAACGATATTTTTTGCCAGGTATCGGAGGGCGTATGTTGCTGACCGATCTACCTTTGAAGGATCCTTCCCGGAAAATGAACCGCCTCCATGGGGAATAGATCCCCCATATGTATCTACAGTGAGTTTGCGGCCAGTTAGGCCTGCATCCCCGTCTGGTCCTCCTATGACAAAGCGGCCCGTGGGATTAATGAATATATTAGCATCGGGACACACCCACCCATCAGGAAGGGCTTTTTCTATGTAGGGTCGCACTAATGTGCGCACTTGTTCTTGGCTCAGGTTTTCACTATGCTGAATAGAGAGCACGATGCTTGTTGCCTTATGGGGTTTTCCATCTTTGTATTGGATCGAAATCTGACACTTCCCGTCGGGGCCCAATTGAGCGAGTTTTTTGTCGTGAATATCGTTTGATATGGTTCTGAGGATTTTGTGGGCATAATAGATAGGGGCTGGCATGTAGGCCTTAGTATCACGGCATGCAAAACCGAACATGATACCTTGATCTCCAGCGCCCTCTTCCTGGTGGTCTCCATTTTGATCTACATGAGCATCGACCCCCTGGGCAATATCGGATGATTGGTCGTGAAGGTAGTTCTGGACCTCAATGTCCTTCCAATGAAATCCTTGTTGCTCATAGCCAATGTCTTGAATGCATTTTCGGACGATAGATTCAATGGTTTTGTTTGAGAGTTTTACTTTACTTTTTACCTCTCCCATTAGGATTACGCGATTTGTTGTTACGGCTGTTTCAACGGCGACGTGGGCCCCGGGGTCTTTTTGGAGGTACGTATCTAGGATTGTATCTGAGAGACGATCACATATTTTATCAGGGTGGCCCCCCATAACGGATTCACTTGTAAAAATATAGTTGCGCATTTATCGCCTTCTCATTCTTGAAAAAAGGAAAGTGCTTCCCTTTAGAAATGCGGATAATCCCAGAATAATCAGCAAAGCAAAGAGATTTCCCCAACGAGCGTAAGCCGGAGGTGTTGATATGGCCTTGGGAAGAGATATGTCGAGGATCCCTTTCTTAGACAATGGAAGGGACCCCTTGATACGTCCATAGGCGTCGACGACACCTGAGATACCGGTATTAGCAACCCGAACCATTGGAAGGCCTTCTTCGATAGCACGGACTCTCGCTATTTGAAAGTGTTGGTAGGGTCCGGTTGAGTTTCCATACCATCCGTCATTTGTTATATTCAGAAGCCACTGGGGACGCGATCCATCTGACGTGACTTCTCGCGGAAAAATAGCTTCATAACATATGAGAGGACTAAAAGTAGGCAGATCTCCCACTTTAAGGCTTTTCAAGCCCTTTCCTTCGGAAAAGTCTCTTGTTCCTTGTGTTACCTTAGAAACGGGGCCTAAGTATTGGATAATAGATCTCCATGGAATGTATTCTCCAAAAGGCGTGAGGTGGGATTTTTCATATGATTCTTGTAGTTTTCCCAATGAATCTACAACCACTAGAGAGTTCCATACTTCGCGATCATCATGGATATTTTCAGCAAGTGTCGTTAGATTTGCGCCAGTAAAAAGGAAAACATTCTCTTTCAATATGGAACTAAGATAACGGCCAACTTCCTCTTCATTTTCTCCAACATTTATGGAATATGGGAAAGCACTTTCTGCCCAAATGATGGCATCTATATGGCGATCACTAGACTGTTTTGAAAGAGTCATGAGCGTTTCAAGATTTGCTTGCCTGTTCGCGGGATCCCACTTGAGTTTTTGGGAAATATTGGGTTGAACGAGCCGTAGAGTTGTATTCGTCGGTTTTTCTTCGGATGAGTTTCTGAGACGGTATTCTCCCCAAAGGAATAAGGAGAGAATGAGACCAAGAATCATAAAAAATGCGAAGGCATTTTCCCGTCTGGAGGGTTCTAACAAAAAGAATGATCCACCTACAGTTATGGCAAGAAAGCTCATGCCGTAAATTCCAAAAAGGCTTGCTCCTTGACAAAGGGATGTATTAAAGCAGAGCGAATAACCCACTAAACTCCATGGAAATCCAGTGAAAGCAAAGGATTGTATATACTCTCCAATTGTCCATAAAATCGCGAAGGCAAGTAATCGAGAGAGGCCTTGCTTGTTGCTTGAACATACGAGTGTTAAGACAATAGCGGGATAAATTGAGAGATAAGATGGGAGAGCGACAAGGGAGAGTGGAATAAACCAAATGTGCTGTGAAAGATCTATGGTGAGAGCGGCAGAAATCCAATAGAGGCTTACGACATAATATCCCATCCCAAAAAACCAGCCGGTAAAGAGGGCAGTCTTTAGTTTCTTGATATTTTCAGAGAGCAAAAGCAGACCACTAATTCCCACAACTAAGAAGGGTAGAGCATATATAGGCGGAAGGCTTAGAGCAGTACATGCCCCAAATCCTGTGGCCCACAGAAAGCACTTTGTTTCTGGAAGTTCTCTAAAGTATGTCAAAAGTTGGAGTATTATTGGCTTAGTGCGAAGCATGGGAAAGGACTTAGCTTTGAGTTTTCTGAGAGGGAGCATCTTTTGTTCGCGTCTCCTGTTTTTGTTTCTTCCCTTTCGGGAGTGTGATTTTCAAACGCTTAATGCGTCTAGGGTCTGCCTCAATTATTTTAAACTTACAACCAGACTTATCTTGGATGTTTTCTCCCTTAGACGGCATGTGTCCAGCCAGCGAGACAACAAATCCACCAATCGTATCAATATCACTACTCTTAAGCGAGAGCAAAATTCCTGTTTTATCTTGAAAATCTTCTATGGGAAGACGACCATCTGCAAGGAGGGAACCGTCGTGATGGTCAATAATCAGTGGTAACTCTTCTGACTCATGCTCATCTTGTATTTCTCCTACAATTTCTTCAACAACATCTTCAATGGTAATTAGACCATCGATCCCCCCAAATTCATCTACTACCAAAGCCATATGTGTTCGGGTTTGTCTCATTTCCAGCAGAAGATCTTGGAGTCTCATAGAAGGAGATGTGAAAAGTACCTTCCTTACAATGCGTCGCAATTGAAATGCTTCTTGATTCTGCCACTGAGCAAACACGTCCTTGATGTGAATCATCCCAAGAATATTATCGAGAGTTTCATGGTAAATGGGGAATCTTGAATAACCTTTCTCTATAAAAATGGGGATCAGATCTTTTAGACTTGTGGCGTCTGAAACGGCTTCAATATCAGCTCGAGGAACCATAATATCTTGAGTTTTGAGTTTTCTTAATCTTAGGGCATTAGCAAGGAGTTTGGCGTTTTCATCTTTGGAAGTCTCGGAAACCTTATCAATCAATTCTTCCAATGTTTCATCAAACGCCTTCTTGCCTTTTTGTCGATGAAGACTCCATATAAGCTTTTTTTGCAGTGTATTTTTTAGCTTTGTTAACAAAGAGTTACTCTGTGGTTCGGGGTCGTCTTCTTTACTCACTTATGTCTCCAATCTCTGTATAGGGACTCGGAATCGAAAAATGTTCCAAGACTTTACGCTCCAAGGCTTCCATTGTGACGGCTTCTTTATCAGATCCATGATCGTACCCCAACAGATGTAGAATACCATGAACAACTAGATGCACCATATGATTTTGTACAGAAATCTTATTTTCTTTTGCCTCTTCGATTGTTGTTTCATATGCAATTACAATATCTCCTAGCAGAGAAATCTGGCCTATTTTTTCATCCAAGGCTGGAAAGGCAAGAACGTTTGTAGACTGGTCAATTTTTCTATAATTCTTGTTCAGAGTTTGGCTCATGGCATCATCTGCAAAAACGACGGAGACCTCCATTTCTTTTGGGAGGTTGGAGAGTTGGAGAAGTTTTTTCTGAAATCCGACTTCAAAAGCGTGAAGTAGAGCTTTTTCAGCACGGCGCTCTAGATCTGGCACAACTTCTAGCCAGTCCGTGCATTCGATCAGGATATCAACTTTAAGAGATGGCTTCATATGATTTTATGATCCTCGAAACTAAGGGGTTACGAACGACATCCTTGTAAGAGAAGTGGACGAAATCGATTTCTTTAATGTCTTTCAGTATCATGACAGCTTCTTGCAGTCCGGATAGTTCTCCAGTTGGGAGGTCAATTTGAGTCATATCTCCCGTAATAACCATCCGTGAATTCTCGCCAAATCTGGTCAGGAACATCTTCATTTGGATATGGGTCGTATTTTGCGCTTCATCTAGTATAACGAAGGCATTGGATAGGGTTCGTCCACGCATAAAGGCTAGTGGCGCGACTTCTATCTCTCCATTATCGAGGCGTTTGATGATTTGATCCATTGGTAACATGTCTTCCAAGGCATCATATAATGGTCGTAAATAGGGGTCTATCTTGTCCCTCAAGTCTCCAGGCAAGAATCCTAGGCGTTCTCCAGCTTCTACCGCTGGGCGAGAGAGGATGATTCTTTCTATTTGCCCAGATAGTAGCATGGAGACCGCCTGTGCAACTGCCAAGTAGGTTTTCCCTGTCCCAGCAGGACCAAGTCCAAACACCATATGGTGACTCCGAAGAGATTTAATATAGTTTGCCTGCGTAGGTGATCTGGGGGTTATATGTTTTCGTCTAGTGGGAATAGAGAGTATTTGATCATCAACTGCTTGTGTTGCTTCATCAGCAGGGGATTGAATAAGTCTGATGGCGGAATCTACTTCTGCCAAATCTACATCTAGTCCACGCGTCAGTCGGGTGTGGAGGGCGTTCAGGACAGCTTTGGCAATTTCAGCAGCTTTGGGTTCCCCCGTAATTGCTACTACATTGCCTCGGGAGGCGACCTGCACCTCGAGCAGTTTTTCAATCCTGGATAGATGCTGATTATGTTCTCCAAACAAGTTCGTCAGCAGGCGGTTGTCATCGAACTCAAGTTGTATAACAACTTCTTTGTTTGAACCGTTTTTTGCCACCAAATTATCTCTTATCTGTAGTTATGTATCTCACCCGTCATGCTATTAGCATGAGCTATTTTGATGAAAACGTCCAGAAGAGATCCTGTTAAATCTCTCGGACACTCCACTTGAACCGACTGGAGATATGGAGTCTTTCCTACGTATTGGTCTTTATGTTTTCCTTTTTTCTCAAAGAGTACGGGCAGTGTTTTCCCGACTGTTAATTTATTAAATCGGATCTGTTGAGCGTTGAGTAGTTGTTGAAGAGCTTGCAGCCTCTCACTTTTCACAGATTCAGAGACCTGATTTTCCATGGTACTTCCAGGCGTGCCAGGGCGAATACTGTATTTAAATGAATAGGCTTGAGCATAATCGATATCCTGAACCAACTGTAGAGTTGCAGCAAAGTCTTCGTCTGTTTCTCCAGGAAAACCAACGATGAAATCGGACGAGAAAGCGATATTTGGACACATATCTCGAAAACGATCGATAATAACTCTGTATTCGTCCGCGCTATGTTTGCGGTTCATTTTCTTTAGAATGGCATCTGAACCTGATTGGACAGGCAGGTGAATAAAAGGCATAAGTACAT
Organism: Alphaproteobacteria bacterium; assembly: GCA_018662925.1. NCBI lineage: Bacteria > Pseudomonadati > Pseudomonadota > Alphaproteobacteria > Alphaproteobacteria bacterium. Next base: position 27,716 of record JABJFC010000030.1, read on the forward strand.
CTATATCCCTATGGGCTTCAATGAGAGCATCATCAACATCTCTCGGATGGGACGTGGTATACCGCAGGCGTTTTAAATTGGGGACGCTTTCAGCAATAGCCATCGCCAATCTTCCCAGACCCCACTCTACTTTTCCATGGGGTGCTTGACCATGATAAGCATTCACATTTTGGCCTAGGAGAGTAATTTCCTGAACTCCGATGGAGACAAGATGTCGAATGTCATGAACTATGTCTTCTACTGGACGAGAATATTCTGCCCCTCGTGTATAGGGAACGACGCAAAAGGTGCAAAACTTATCACAACCTTCTTGAATAGAGACAAATCCCGATGGACCTTCGGAATTTTTAGAGTCAGGGAGTTCATCAAATTTGGGTTCCACAGGAAAGTTCGTGTTGACAATATGTGTGGGGCTGTTGTCAGATTGGCTTATTTGTTTACGCTTGAGCTCTTCGAGCATCTTAGGAAGTTCATGGTAAGTTTGGGGGCCGAATACCATGTCTACGTAGGGTGCTCTTGCTGTAATTTCTTTTCCTTCCGCTTGAGCTGTGCATCCTGCAACTGCTAAGACGACTTTGTCCCCCATATTAGCCCGTTTTGCTTTCAAAATTTTTAAACGCCCCAGTTCTGAAAAGACTTTCTCTGAGGCTTTTTCGCGAATATGGCACGTATTTAGAATAATTAAGTCTGCCTCTTCTTGGACGTTGGTTTTCACGTAGCCGTGAGGGGCAAGTACATCGGACATTTTTTGAGAATCGTACACATTCATCTGACATCCGTACGTTTTTATAAAAACAGATTTTGTTGAAAGCTGTGGCAGTTTTTCCTCAGGCATTTGAGGTCCTCTGTTGTGGATAATGTTTACCTGTAATTGTGTCACTCATACCTTGAGACACTTGCTCATGACAATAGGTTGCAAGCTCTTTTCGGGATGAAAAATTTGAGGCATCAACAGGTTCATGAAAACGGATGTTTACAGTTACTTTTCCTTCACGGGAGAGCGAGTGCAAATGTGGAGGAAGTGTTAAGTCGCCAAACCAAGCGTAGCGATTTCTCAAATTCCGTCCTAAAGGCATACCTGAAGCTTGAGCGTAAGTGATTGTAACGGGCTGAATATAAAGCGGACGATCAATGTTTGAAAAGGCGAAGAGAGAGCTTTTGAAGGGGAGAACATGAGTGCCATCATTACTTGTTCCTTCTGGAAAAAGGACAAGATTCTTGCCAGATTTAAGCCGTTCACCTATTGCCTTTAGCTGCGCTTTGATTGTATGGGGGGTACGATCTATGAAGATGGATCCCTGAAGTTTTGCGTAGAGGCCAAATATGGGCCATTTTCGGACTTGGGCTTTTGCAATGAATGCAGCAGGAAGAATGGATCCTAGGATATTAATATCTAGATAGGAGATATGGTTTGAGACAAATAGTGTAGGACTAAGAGTTGAAGGTTTCCCAATACAATTGATACGTATGCCAAGAAGTCGATGTGAATAAGTTAGGATGAAAAAGGTGCATTTTGAAGGGAAAGAAGAGTTTTTCAAAAACAGATTTGTTATGAATTGTATAGGGAGGAATAGAACCGTTAGTCCCAGAGATAGACCCAATCGTGTAAAACTTCGAACATTGTGAAGAAACATTAGCAGATCTCTTGGAGAAAATTAAAGATAATGTCGGTTATACCGGTCGGTAATATGTTCAGTTTTTACAACAATACAGACATCAGTTGTATTAAACTCATGATCTATAACCGCTCCATCTCCCACATAAACACCGGCTCTCAGATACCCTTTTATAAGTGGCGGCAAAGAGGTAAGTATTTCTTTTAAATGAATTTCCTTAGATGGAAGGAGATTCATATCATTGTATAGATCTGGAAGCGCCTTTGGGCGCAAATCTTCGGGAGCTAAGTGGTTTTGATAGAGGTACGTTAGCGGAATATCTAACTTTTCTACAGAAGTTCCGGGAAAACTGGCACATCCGAATAGGATGGCAACGTTATGACGAGATATGTAGGTGGCAAGCCCTCTCCACAGAAGTTGCATCGTTGGGCGTGTTCTACAATCTTTAGCTACGCATGAACGGCCTAACTCTAATATCTCTCCTGGATAGTTTAGGATTTTCGAAATATCGTACTCACTAGCAGAGTAAAACTCAGCCTGATTTTTAACCATATGGCGGCGGATGAGTCTATATGTCCCGACAACCTTAGCATTTTGCTGATGATCGACAACCATGAGGTGATCACAGAATTCGTCAAAGGCATCAATGTCTCTTTGCTTTTCTACGGCTTCAGGAGATGGTTTCGCCTTCATTTCCTCAAAAAAAACCTGAAAACGTAAGTTTTGAACGGCTTTAATATCTTCGGGAGTTTTAGCAAGTCGCACTTCTAAATCCCCAAGTGAAAGCTGGGGCCAAGAATCTTGATTTACGGCCTGTTCGGTTGGAAGAGGACTCACCATATTGTACTAACTCTACCTTCAGTTTGGTCTAACGGCTACATATTTATAATAATATTTCACTGGGTACAATAATGTTTCGGTTGCTCGGGGACAATCCCAAAATTTGGATTATCCATGAGAAAGATAGAATAAAGGCCTTCTCTATACCAAAAAGAGTAAGGCCTTTATTCTACAAACGCCTAAGCAGATTTGCGTCGACGGGATCTTGTACCAAGACCGATTGTTTTAGCAAGTTGACTTCTTTGCTTCGTGTAGTTTGGTGCAACTACAGGATAATCTGGTCCGAGGCCCCAACGCTCTCTGTATTCATCGATCGTCATATTGTAGGCAGTCCTGAGGTGGCGCTTAAGCATTTTAAGCTTTTTCCCATCTTCAAGGCAGACGATATAATCTGGGGTGATCGACTCGTCAATTGGAACAGCTGGTTCTGAACGTGGAAGGCGAATAGTTGCTCCACCTCCAATTGATGAAAGTGCACTAAATACTTGCTGAATTAGTGTTGGGAGCTCAGTAACAGGAACTGTATTGTTTGTTACGTGCGCAGAAACTACATCCGTAGTAAGGCAAAGTAGTTCTGACTTTGTCAGTTGTTCGCTCATAAGTTATAACCTCTTTAAAACTATGAATTGTCATTAAAAACTATAAAACTCGACACTAATTGTGCGTTGCTTGAGCGGATACTACACAAGTATGTTTAATATTGAAAGTATTTTTTTGCTTTTTCTTTATTTTTATGAATAAGTGGCTATTTTTTTATAAATAATAGCGGTTTCAATAGTCGAACCTTGTCTGGAGTAGTAGTTGGATCTTTGATGTATTCTTTCAAACCCCAATGATTTATAAAATTTTTGGGCCACTAAGTTGTCTTTTGCGACCTCTAGAAAAATATTTATTGGGTTTATTTTACTTTCGTCAAAAATATATTTTAGTAATAAGTGGTAGAGAGCCTTTCCAACGCCTTTGTTTTGATATTTTTTCTGGACTGCAATTGCTTGTATTTCAACGTCTTCATACAGAGAGCTAAATAGGATGAAGCCTACAATATCAGAATCAAATATGGCTTTAAACGCCGTATAGCGAGAGATTTTTAAAGACTCTTCTATTGTGTGGCTGCTCCATGCTGCATCAGCATATAGTTTCCATAGAGAACTTAGTTCTGCAGCATCATTTGCTGTTGCTGTCTCGTAAATTATGCTTTTGCTATATTTGTTTTGGGGATCTGACATAGGCTGGCTTTAAATAAAAGGGCGAGATCGAATCAGCAGTTTCTATGTTAATTGCTGATAGACCTGCATACTTTGCGTGGGGGATCGATTTACTAGGATCAAATTCAATATTGGGAATGTGGCACACTTCTCCCTTTATAAGGTTTTGCCCGTCTCCAATAATTCGCAGTGGAACTTCTGGTAAGAATGAAGGAATTTCTTCTGGATAGAGACAAACAGCTTCTCCAACTTCTTCGAGTGATGGTGAAAGCAACTGTGTGTATACCTCATTGCGTTTCGTATCTATGACTACCAGAGTATGTTTTCTTTCTGCTTGTTGATGGTTAAGAGCAGTTGCGAGTGTTCTAAAAGTTGTGACTCCCACTAAGGGAATATTGCCTGCTAAGGCTAAGGCACGTCCTGTTGAGATACCGATTCGAATTCCTGTGAAAGATCCTGGTCCGACTGTCGTTACAATTTTCTTTAGGTCCTTAAAGTAAAGGTTTTCTTGTTCCAGGAGGCTAATTATTGAGGGCAGTAAGTGGGCAGCGTGACCTCTTTCTCTCGACTCGAAGTGTTCAGCGATAACTTTACCATCCCTGATGAGGGCGACGGACAAGGCTTTGCATGTAGTATCGAAAGCTAAAATCATTTTACTGATAAAACTCCTGTATGACTCTTATCATATCCTATTAATCCTTCAAAAATTAGTTGCGGAAACCTATAGGATTTTTGCGACCGTGTCAAAGCTTAGCCTTGGAGCGCGCGGGTAGAGTGCTTTGGGATCCCCGTATCCAAGGTTGCATAGGAAATCAGACTTTAGGATGCCATCTGGGAAAAATTCCCCATTTACGCCTTCATTGTCAAATCCTGACATAGGGCCACAATCCAACCCTAGACTTCTGGCTGCAATCATGAAGTAGGCTGCTTGCAAAGTAGCATTTCGTTTTGCTGTATCAATAATTAGTTGATCTTTACCTTCAAACCAAGATTTGGCATCGGTTTGAGGGAAGAGCTCTGGAAGTCGTTCATAAAATTCTAGATCGTAGGCAAATACAGCGGTAATCGGCGCGCTCATGGTTTTTCCTACGTTTCCAGGATCTAGAAAGGGTTTAAGGCGTTCTTTGTCTTGTGAAGATTGGATAAATAAAATGCGTAGAGGGCAACAATTTGCACTTGTTGGTCCTAGGGCAGCTAGTTTGTATATTGACTCTAATAAATCCTTCTCAACGGTTCTTTTTGTCCATACAAAGTGCGTGCGCGCTTCTTCGAATATGATTTTGAGGGCTTCTTCAGAGAGAACTCTATCCATTTTTATTATTCCTATTTTTTTATTAGTATAAGCCCCCAGGAACATTGTTCAAGGGGGCTTTGTTACCCTAGATCCGAGATAGAGAAACAAAAAAGCTCTGAGTACGAGGAAATAGCTGGAAAAGGAGAGAAAA
>JABJFC010000031.1 GCA_018662925.1 Alphaproteobacteria bacterium
AAATGATGGTAGTTTCATAATTATATTTCTTAAGAAGGGGTTACGTTTTCACCTAAAGAGTGTAACCCTTTTTCTCTCCTTTTCCAGCTATTTCCTCGCTCTCAGAGCTTTTTTTAATTCTCTATCGCGGATCCTGGGGAAGAGAGTAAAAATTTAGCAACGACAGCTGAAATTACCCGTACGGTGAGAATGAACTGGATTGAGCTGTATTATTTACTCTCGGCCCGCAAGATATTAACTGAGACGAAAACTGTTTTTGGACACCTTGTTAAGACGGCAACTTCAATGCTTTCTGTTGGCACGGAATTTCAACATAACGTCTTTAGGGCACAATTAGAACTCACTCAGGTTGAAAGCAAACTGATAGAAATAGAAGAAGACATCAAAATAGTCCGTGCTAATCTCGCCCGCTTAGTCGGCCCGAAAATTGCTCGAATTGTGCACCCACGTAACCTTCCCAAATGGTCTAACCCATCAGCTGAATCCTCAATTCGAAAAAATATAATGCAACATCCTGTTATTAAAAGTGATGACTCCGCAATTGAGGCAAATCAGAAAGGGATTGAACTATCTGAAGAGCTTTATAAGCCTGCATGGTCACTGGGGTTACAGTATTCATTCAGACAAGGACGCATGAGTCAGAGGAAAAGGTCTGATTTTGTTGGCGTGCAAATTACAACTGAGTTGCCATTCTTCACTTCGAATAGACAAGATAAAAGAGTGACAGCCAGTTTGGAACAGTATAAGGCCTCTAAGAGTCAGAAGGAGATAAATCTTTTAAACCTTTCCAAGGAAGTTTCTCACTCTTACGCAGCGTGGATGCAATTAAAAAAACAAGAAAATCTATACAAAACGAAATTGGTTCCTGAAGCAAAGCAATATGCTGAAGCAGCGTTGAATGCCTACGAAAACACGCAAGTTGCTTTTCTAACAGTTGCAAAAGCCTATGACATGAAACTTACGACATTGTTACAATCAGTTAGAATAGAAACAAAACGGCAAAAAGCTCGAGCTTATTTGCTTTATTTAGAGGCAGAAGAACAGTGAAAAAAAAGCATATGGTATTCCTAGGGCTCGGGGCATTAGTCCTAGCTTTCATTGGAGGGATCGGAGCACATCATTGGCTGGGAGGTTGTCCATCTTCATCAGGTAAGAGTACAGATAAGAAAATTCTATACTGGATTGCACCCATGGACCCCAACTATCGACGAGACAAACCCGGAAAATCCCCTATGGGAATGGATTTAATCCCAGTATATGAAGGTGGTAATGCAACACAAGAAGACACAAGCATCAAGAACTCCCCAAATGTAGAACATAATCTGGGGGTTAGAACGACAAAAGTAAAACGACAGAATATCTCACGGGTTATTGATACAGTTGGCTCTATCACCGTTGATGAAAATCGGATTGAGCATACGCATGTCTACACAGATGGTTGGATTAAGGAATTACTGGTCAAGACAAAGGGTGAGAAGGTTACAAAAGGACAACTTCTTTTCAGGATTTACTCCCCAGCATTAGTGAATGCTCAGAAGGAATACTTGCTCGCGTTGAAGGCCAAAAACACGACTCTACAAGAAGCCGCGAAGAAGAAACTTTATTCATTAGGCTTCAGTAAAAAGCAGATGACTACTTTAAAAAAGAGCAAAAAGGTTTCCGAACTCGTGGATGCTTATTCTGAGCAAGGGGGAATCCTTTCTCAGTTAAACGTCGCCGAGGGTATGTTCGTTAAGCCTGACACAATGATTATAGTTGTAGAAGATCTCTCAAAAATTTGGCTCATCGCAGAAGTCTTTGAACGACAATCAAACTGGGTAAAAGTTGGACAAAAAGCCGAAATGTCCCTCCCCTACATTCCGGGCAAGACTTGGCCTGGTGAGGTGAACTATATATATCCTGAATTAGATCCAAAATCTCATACACTCAAAGTGCGCATGATATTTGAAAATGAGTCAGGAGACCTAAAACTCAACATGTTTGCGGACGTTAAAATTTATGCGGATCCAAAAAAAGCTTCTCTTGTCATCCCCCGAGAAGCTGTCATTTACACCGGTAAGGAAACAAGAGTTGTTGTTAAAACAGGTAAGGGAAGCTATATCGTACGTCCAATCAAAATAGGTATTGAATTTGATGAAATGGTTGAGGTTCTCGAGGGACTTAAGGCCGAAGAAATCATCGTAACATCCGCCCAATTCTTGATTGATTCTGAGTCCAGTCTGAGCGCAAGCTATACCAGAACCGACGCGGATAGCACTGAAGCGAACCCACATGCTCGTCATAAACACTAATACGGAATACAGGGATGCTTAGCTCCATCATTAGTTGGTCAATCAAAAATAGATTTCTTGTCATGGTAATAACCGTGTTTTTGATTGCATCAGGCCTCTATGCCCTAAAAGAAACCCCTGTAGATGCCATTCCGGATCTTTCTGACGTTCAAGTAATAATCAAAACTTCTTTCCCAGGCCAAGCCCCACAAGTTGTTGAAGATCAAGTCACCTACCCATTATCGACTGCAATGTTGGCCGTGCCGAAAGCAACAACAGTTCGGGCCTACTCGTTCTTCGGGGATTCCTACGTGTACGTGATCTTTGAAGATGGGACGGACCCCTATTGGGCCAGAACACGGGTTTTGGAATACTTAAGCCAGGTTTCCAGCAAATTGCCAGCTAACGCACGTCCAGAGTTAGGTCCTGATGCAACAGGTGTTGGTTGGGTCTATCAGTACGCTTTAGTCGACGAAACTGGAGAAAATGATCTATCTCAACTGCGAAGTATTCAGGATTGGTTTCTTAAATTCGAACTTCAAACAGCCTATGGTGTATCAGAAGTAGCAACCATTGGTGGAATGGTTAAGCAATACCAGATCACAATTGAACCCAATCGTCTGCGTGCCTATGACATCTCTCTTTCACAAGTAAAAATGGCCATTAAAAAAGCGAACCAGGAAGTTGGTGGCTCGGTGGTTGAACTTGGGGAAGCAGAACATATGGTTCGTGTAACGGGTTATCTGAAGAACATCAAAAACATTGAAAATATCCCCCTTGGTGTTAGCAAATCTGGAACACCTATATTGATGTCAAATGTTGCTCGCGTGACACTCGGCCCTCAGATGCGCCGAGGCATTGCCGAACTTGATGGACGTGGAGAAGTTGTCGGCGGCATTATTGTCATGCGCCAAGGCGAAAATGCACTTAAAACCATCAAAGCTGTTAAGGAAAAACTAGCAAAGCTAAAAAAAAGCCTCCCAAAGGGCGTTCAAATTGTTGAAACCTACGACAGGTCAAGTTTAATTGAACGTGGAATTGACAACCTTTCATGGAAGTTATTTGAGGAATTCCTGATAGTTGCCCTTGTTTGCATGTTGTTCTTATTCCATTTTAGATCTTCTTTGGTTATTGTCATCAGCCTGCCAATTGGAATCCTCTCAGCATTCATCGTCATGTATATGCAAGGGATCAATGCCAACATCATGTCATTAGGGGGAATAGCCATTGCAATTGGAGCCATGGTTGATGCCGCCATCGTTATGATAGAAAATGTTCACAAGCATTTTGAGAAAACAAACGTCACAGAAAAGAATCGATGGCAACTCATTGAAAAGGCGGCGATTGAGGTGGGACCTCCCCTATTCTATTCACTTCTCATAATAACGTTGAGCTTTCTTCCTGTGTTCGCTCTTCAAGCACAAGAAGGAAGAATGTTCTCCCCACTTGCCTATACAAAAACCTATGCAATGGCAGCTGCTGCGGGACTTTCTATTACCCTTGTGCCTGTACTTATGGGGTATTTTATTCGCGGTAAAATAACCCCAGAACGGAAGAACCCCATAAATAGAATACTAATTATAGCTTATAGGCCGTTCATTAATTTCACCCTAAAACACCCAAAGAAGATTCTTTTAGGGGCGATAGGCCTTCTTTTGGTCAGTATTATCCCCCTTTCACAAATTGGCTCTGAGTTTATGCCAGACTTGGATGAAGGAGATTGGATGTATATGCCAACGACTCTTCCAGGAATATCCATCGGTAAAGCGCGGCAAATCCTGCAACAAACCGATCGCGTCATTAAATCTTTTCCAGAGGTAAAAAGGGTTTTCGGAAAAATTGGGCGCGCTGAAACAGCTACGGATCCTGCTCCATTAACCATGATTGAAACAGTCGTCCAACTAAAACCAAGAGATCAATGGCGAGCAGGGATGACGCCTTCTAAACTAAAAGCTGAGTTGGAAAAAGAAGTAAATTTCCCTGGAATTACAAATGCTTGGGTGATGCCAATTAAAACACGTATAGATATGTTGGCTACGGGAATCAAAACACCGGTTGGAATAAAAATCTCTGGCCCCACTCTAGAAGGCATACAAGAAATTGCGTCTTCTTTAGAACCCGTATTGAATAAAATAGAGGGAACGGCCTCTGTTTATGGAGAGCGCGTTGCTGGTGGACGATATATCAATATCCATATTGATCGAGAGAATGCCGCGCGCTATGGCATCAACATTTCCGATATTCAAGAAATCATCGCAACAGCCGTTGGGGGGATGAATGTTACTCAAACGGTAGAAGGACTTGAGCGTTATCCCGTTAACTTGCGGTACCCTCAAACCTACAGACACTCAGTCCCAAAACTTAAGATGCTCCCCATCGTGACACCAAATGGTTCACATATTGCGCTGAGTGATGTCGCAGAAGTTTCAATTACTGATGGACCTCCTGCTATCAAGAGCGAGAATGCGAGGCTTACTGGCTGGGTGCTGGTAGATATTGATGGACGCGACCTTGGATCCTATGTAGCAGATGCTCAGTCAAAAGTGGAGAAATCTCTCGACCTTCCACCTGGATATTCTCTCAATTGGTCTGGACAATATGAATACATGGAACGTGCTCAAAATCGTTTGATGAAGGTCATACCCGTGACCATCGCCATCATTTTATTTATTCTTTACCTAAGTTTCAGGCGGTTTACCGAAGTGATCGTCATCATGGGAACGCTACCACTGGCATTAATCGGTGGTATATGGTTGCTGTTCTCCCTTAATTATAACTTTTCTGTTGCAGTCATGGTTGGCTTTATAGCCCTTGCTGGCGTTGCAGTGGAGATTGGGATGTTGATGCTGGTGTATTTGAATCAAGCCCTGAAAAAAACTCAAGAACTTGCGACAATAGAAGCACGCCCACTAACAACAAAAGACATCAAAGATGCAATCCTCCAAGGAACTCTTTTACGTATCCGCCCTATTATTATGACTGTATCTGCAATCATCGGTGGTTTGTTACCAATTATGTTAGGCTCCGGTACAGGATCAGAGGTAATGAGTCGCATCGCCGCCCCCATGGTAGGCGGAATGTTGAGTGCAACGCTATTAACGCTTTTGGTGATTCCTGCAGTTTTTCTCTTGTGGAAAGCACCTCTAACCACAAAAAATAAATAAGGAGGGTTCCGTCGTATCTGTGCCAAGATTGAGATGATTTTTGGATATAATTCAAAACTTCTTTATTTTTGCTTCTATATATAGACTTTCATATAAGAGCCTCCAGAATCTGGTACTCCTAAAAATCCATCTTTCTTAATCAGTGGGTCACAAGTTCGAATCCTGTAGCGCCCACCAGGAGGAGAGAGCCCTTTCCTCGGTCAAATCTCCCTTCATATGAGCAATCGCGAATCAGGAGACTAAAAAATATATCTCCCTGAAAAGAGTCCAAAAGGTAATCTCTAAAATACACCTCAAGAAATAGAACCTCTCTTACTTAAAAATATACCCCAGAACAAATAAATGCAAAGAAAAAAACGTCGTACAATACAAAAAAGATTGACTTTCTGAAACAAAAATTTTAAATATACAAGATGATTGTATTTTGTATACTTAGCTTCACTAGCTAAGATTGATATTTTTTTAGAAGGACCCTTTATAATGGTTTCAAAAATTTTTCGATTTTCATTAGCCGTACTCATGGCATTTAACGTGTTATCTACATCCGTACAGGCCATATCAGATCCAAGCCTAGAGGAGCTTTACACCAATGTAAGAGCCGTTCATGCAACTGATTACTTCCCTATCGGTGGCGAGATCATTGCTGGGAAAAGACCTTTTACTGATGATCTGAAGAGTCAAGTACGGCAAACAAACACTCCAGAACTTGCTGCGGCTATGATTCGAGCGAATGAGGAATTAGCATTTAGACCGTTTGTTCTTTTTTCTTTGGGTTCCCTAACCCCCCCAGTTGATAGAGTGAGCAATTGGGAAAAACGTAAATATGCTGTCGTTACAGCTTTTGGTGACATAAAGAATCAAATTTTCTCCCTTCATCCTCATGACACTGCTCTTTTGGGAAATGTCATGCTCCCAACCAATGGAAATACTTACGTTATTATACCAGAAAGCGAACGCAACGATCCTAAACTCGATACCTTAGACAACGGTATTCAGCGGATATTCTATAATCCCAAAGCTATTAGTCTACGTAAGACAATCGACCAAGTTATAAATGACAGTAAGGGATGGAATTTCGAACTAGGTTCATACGATTCTACCGATAAATATAAAAAGCTCCGGCCTAGTGTAAAATATAGAGGAAAAGAAATTGTTCTTAGTGATTTCTTTGGGGAATATCTTAAAGGTAATTCACAGGTTCCTCTAGAACTCACCTCGTCTGGCAGGTATAATTTTATCGGGAAGAAGGATTGTATGTTCGCTCGTGACTTTCCTAGACAAAACTATTTAGGGGGTCCAGTAGTAAGCTCTTTATATAGAAGCCTAGTTGTATGGAACTTAAATCATATGGCACATGAGATCTCACATGAAGATCAATACCCTACTCAATCCAAAGAAGACTTCAATGTTCAGTATGGGCGATTTTTAGAATATGCTGGAAAAGAAGTTCCTAGTGCCGATGAGCAGTCCACATACGATCATGTGGGTTTAACAACAGAAGACGTTCCATTACCAAAAAGTCCAACCCTCTCCGCAGAGGCTGTAAAAAAGCACCTCAAAGAGATGAATCCCAATGCCCTCCCTGATATAGAAGCGTTCCAAGAGATCATAAGAAATCTAAGTCAACTATCTGATACAGAAATGCTCGCCTTTATTTCACAAAAGGACCTAGACGATTCTCTCAGGCCAATACTTCTCGGATCTACCATGCTAAAGCGTTTCTTCGATTATTATGAGAGTAAAATAAATGGAGAGTTTGTATCCGATGCTAAGTTAGAAGGTGAGTTACGCCTGGCGATTTTCGCAATCAAGAGAGCTAATCCTTCATCTCCAGTATTTAACGAGCTCCTTATGCTCAATATGGCAGAGTTTTCTACTAGATTACTGATGAATGGAAGATTTAAGACCATGGATACCAAGTTAAAATCTAAATTTCTCAAAGAGCCACTGAAATCAGTTCTCAACATTCATAAGTTCGAAGAAACGGGTATGTGGGCAATGTTCAACTAGGAAAACTATAAGGGAGAGATATCTCTCTCCCGATTCCTAGTGCCTTGTAAAGAGCAAGAAGACTTATGACTCTAATCAGCCATAGGTTGAATCCTATAGCACCCACCGGGGGGAGAGGGGGATTTCTGCCTCTCCACGCCCCTTCACCACAAACGCGACAGGATCATAAAATTCATCCAGCGGTTTAGCCCCCTTAAAAAGGCTCCCGATATAACTTTACCAGAAGCCTCACTTTATCCATATGATAAAATCATACTAACCATGATCGGTTTGATTGTATTTTGGATTCTTCCCAGAATGTCCGTTTCTATACGTTCTAAGACTCCTTCTTTCTCTATTTAAAGCGCCGTTATATGTTTTGATGTTTCCTATAATTACCATATGAGTAAACTTTTTTCCCTCTCGACGATGCTCTCCTTCTCTCCTGCCAGGGTCATTAGTTTGCCCTCTATATACAACTCTATGCCTGTTCTTCAATTCGTAATTATAGGTATCTCTTTATAATGCCCCCCAGAAACCGGACCACTAGCTAAGTGAGACTTTTCCTCTATATTAGAGGAAAGGAAAAAAGGAATGACACGTCGTAAACATACCTCAACTTTTAAATCCCAGGTTGCCTTAGAGGCGATTCGTGGGGAAA
>JABJFC010000032.1 GCA_018662925.1 Alphaproteobacteria bacterium
AAAATGATGCTAGCTTCATAATAATATTTCTTAAGAAGGGGTTACGTTTTCACCTAAAGAGTGTAACCCTTTTTCTCTCCTTTTCCAGCTATTTCCTCGTACTCAGAGCTTTTTTGTTTCTCTATCTCGGATCTAGGGATCCCTACCGATCGTGATATTATCTGAAAATGCTGTTAAACTTTTTCCGGTTGCAGCAAATCCAGAGGTAAATTCTAAATCAGTCTCTGCTCTTAAGAATATATCAGATGCGCTTGTGTGACCTCCTAAAATCATCCTTTCTGACAACAGAGATAAGTTCTCAGCGTATAACTCACTTGATTCATAGGTGTTGAAAAACCCTCGAGCTGTGAATAATGCTTTCTTTTCTGAATGCACTTTCCCAAAAATATCTGCCGTCTGAGAGTGGCTTTGCACAGATTTTCCAGAAAGCTCTCCCCAGACTTCTATTGATCCTGATGTAGAGAAAAATAAATCATCCACTGACTTTATTTTTCCTAATACTTTCATGCTACCTGAATTAATAGTAACATTATTTCCTTTAAAAAATCCTGAATTCATCAATCCCTTTTGAATCAATCTCCCTCTAGCATCTATATGCAACTTAGCGCTTCTAAGAGAGCAGTTCCCCGCACATTCCATATTTCTGCCTGAAGATAAATAAACAACGGGATTTAAATTTCGAATGTGTTTTCTGAGAGCCTTATCTTCCAAGTTCCTTGAGGACAAAAAATTACCAGGTAAACCTTTATGATCTTGCCTTAAGGTTCCTAAAAAATTCAAATCAAGACCTGATAGCAGAGATACATGAGTATCTGCATCTAACCTTGATTGTGGTGAAAAGTTGATATTTCCCTTAGACCTCATAACGACATAAGGTGCTGAAAAATGGCTTTTATTGGCATAATTCATTGCTTTAGAATTTAGATTTATAAAAACGCCAGAAGAAATGTCACCTGTATTGTTGATATACTCATTATTTCCTGTGAATAAGGTCCCCACTTCAATTGTTCCCTTATTATCAAATGAGCTTCCAAATGTTGTTAGGCTCTTTCCAATTCTTACCAAATTTAGATTTATGAACTTTTCAGATTTGATCTCTAACTTATCTGTAACTTGAAAGATCCCTCTCGATTGATTTTTAAAAATACCAACTCTCATCGAAGCTTTTTCAAACTCTAAAGAACCAGAATTGAGTAACTGATGTATCTCTGAATCTAAACTGCCAGAGATCATCATATTTCCTTTGTTTTCAAATTGACCAGAAATGCTGAGCGAGGCGCTATTATTAAATGTGATTGAGCCACCGTTACGAAAGTTTCCTAAAGCTAAAAGGGCTGTTTTTGCAATTAAACTTCCATGCTTTTCTTCAAGTTGTTCCGCCTCCACGATAAACTCTTCAACCTTACCTCCAAAAAAACCTTCCGTTTTAACGTTGCTGCCAGACATAATCTGTAGTTCTCTGAGCTCTTTCAAAGCAATTCCCTCTCGAGAAATCACATTTCCCTTAAATTGGAATTTACCGCCTAAAACAGTTAGGAATTTTTTCGCAATAAGTTCAGATGCAGATATTTCTTCATATTTTTGTGCAGCAATCTTGATATTTCCTGCCGTTCGAATGCTGCCGAAATTTTGAATCGTCGCCCCTGATTTCAAATTAAGTTCTTCAAAACTTCTTATACTCCCTTTCTCAGCAACAGAAATATCTTCAGAGGACTCAAGATTAATAGAGCCCGTAACACTTTTAAGCATTCCTTGAACACTAAGTTGACGAGCCTTAAGGGTTAATTCATCTGAAGCAATTACCCTTGAAGAAAAACTAGCCAACCCGTGAACTTGTGCCTCAATTGATTCAGCGTGGAGATATTTTTCTACTGAGAAATTCCCCCCAACATCAAACACTCCCGAATTCAGAGAAGTTTTTTCTTTGATAAGAAAGTTTCCTCCTGTTGATATATTAAAAATTCCTGACGATGAAACAGGAGAAACGTATTCAAGATGTCCACCAATATGAGCGTCTAGGTTTTCGACCTGTAGATAACTTTCCAAACGGAAATTATGTATCCCGTGATCTTTGATTGCGAGTGATCCATGATTTAGTTGCAAAGTCCCTATATGATCTCCCTCACCAAAGAGTTGTAATGTCCTATCATTTTCTAAATCTAATTTCTGAAACTGAAAAATATAATAGCCATCTTCGGATTTTTCTAAATTCAGGGAGCTTTGACCTGGCAAAAAATCCTCAGATCGTCGGAAGGATTGTGTTCCTGCTCTGTGACATGAAGACCAAGTGGAATCCAAATCACTGAGTTGAGCAACCTCTAAGCTTCCGTTAGCATAGGTTATAGCCGGCAAATCAATAAGAATTAAGACCAATAAATAACAGAGAAACTTTCGGAAAATATTCATCGTATTCCCCCTATCCTATAGAGATTTTTATGTTGGAAAATAAATCTTTTTTACTACTGATGATTTTTTTGATTTTATCTTTAAGCACTGCTAAGTCAGCTCTATCATCAGGGTAAAGGTCTAATTTTTCTAGATTAGGTGCACCTGCTAGATTTGATATAAGCTGTTCAATTTTATTACCCTCTCCCATCAATAGGTACGTTACCCCCACACCAGGAAGTCCAAAAGCTCCAAAAGCAACTCCATAATAAACAAACTTTTTCTTAAAATTACTTTTGGTATAAGCTTGTGGAACACTGTAGGAAAGAGTCTTAAGTTCCTCAAAGTTATGAACCTCTTCGGAAAATCTTAAGGCCTCTTCAGCTGAAAATCCAATTCCATGAAGGTATAATGTTTTAAGGTTAGAGAGATGTTGCAAAGAGTCCTTTAATTCTTTCCCTAAACCATAAAAATTATGTCTCACTAGATCAAGTTTTTCCAGATTTCTGTGAGGGGGGTTTAAAGTGCTAAGGATGCGAATCGATTCAGACTGTACGGTGTTTACATCTCTCAAGTAGAATGTTTTGAGCCCTTTAATTCTTTTTAATCCCTCTACAAGTTGATCCACTTCCCCATCCTGAAATGAATAATTATCTAAATCAATTTTAGGGATGACAAAAGTTTTGTCTCTACCTGAGTTTGATACAAGTCCTAAAAATTGAATTGTTTTAGTCTTTTCCGAAAACAGCTTACTGTTTCCTTTTAACTCTAATCCAAGAGTTCTAAACTGCTCAGACTTGAATAATGCTTCAAACGCAGCGACTTCGACCCCTAGTTCAGTATCAATGATTTCAAGTTTCTGAAATTCCTCTTGAGATGTGAGTTTATGAATAAAATGAGCAAGATCTTCGTGCTCCTTACATTTTTCAACTTGGACAGACTCAAGTCCTTTTATTTTATCCTCTAGGCGACACAAAACTCCTAATTGTTTATCAGTTTCCTTTAAATGCAAATGTGATACATACACACTATCGACAAAATTGCTACGAGAGTTTATTTTCTCCAAAAAAGGAGTTACTTGATCAGGATTTAAAGCAACTGAAATATTTCCAAAATTTGCTTTTCCTATAGCGGTTATTAATTCCGAGAATTCCGAATCTGACAAAGGACTATCAGCAAAATTAAGTCCACTGACTTTCATCTCATGCTCATCAGGCTTTCCATTAATAAACTTAAGAGCAGTTAAGCTTTTCAAATGATCAAGAGTGCCCTCAACCAAATGTATTTTTCGTAAGTAGGGCTCGAAATTTTCTGAAGTTTTAAATCTTTGTAGCGTAGCTAAGGCTGAATTCACTGTTTCCAAATTTTCCACTAAAAGAGAAAAAGGTATACTCATTACTGATCCAAAAGAATCTGTCTCACTTTGCGTTCTTGTTAAAACTCTTACTTTCGAAGCTTCTTCTGGAATCATGGGAGCCCAACGTGATAAAGACTGATTTTGATAAAAACCCTTCCCTGACCAATTAGACACAGGTATATCCCAAAAAGCCCCTTCAGGAAACTCTATCTTAAAGGGTGTTTTTTTTATGATTTCTACTTCCAAAGGAAACACAGTTTCAGAAAATGGATCTTCTGTTTGGCTTTCCCAGACTCCATCTCCTGTTAACTGCTCTCCTTGAAGTAACACCACTTCTCTCATTTGGATTTTATGTTTTTCAACTGCAAAAAAGTCTCCATTTCCAGCCGAAAAAATGTAATTCGTTCCAACAATTTCTGGATTTCCTTCTAAAGCATAATGACTGTACCGACTTGCGCCAAAAGCATGTTTTACAACATACTCCTCATCTGGGATGTTAGAATTGAAACGCCAATGGTCTGTTATCGGAAATTCATTTTTTTCTGCCCACTCTCGCAAGTCTAGCGGGATAGAACTCATCTCATGAGCTTGCATTGAACAAAGAGACCTTCCATCCCAATGGAGATAGGGAAGTTCAACTATTTCTTTTACTCCCCAAGAAAACTCACCAAGAGGGACCTCAGATTTAAGATCTTTGAATGAACTTTCAGGAGTTCCTCGGAAACCAACAATAACTTCTGATTTTTTCTCGCTTGTTAACTCGTTTAATCTTGGAGTTGGATCAAATTGGATAGGAACTTCATATTCGAAAAGTATTTTGATTGCAGAATCATCCATGCATTCTACTTGAATCTCACTATTATTGTTCCAAGTTAATATTAGCCGTGCTGTAGATGTATTATTTCTGTTTAAAAATTGACGTATATCATCATAAACATTTGGGCTTTGATTCGGTATGAATTCAGCAACGCAACTCGCAGAATCTGTTCGTCCTTCCAGATTCACCCTACCATCTTCCTTAAATTCAAACTTAACAGTTAACTCCTCCCCAGGATCCGCGATAGAGAATTAAAAAAAGCTCTGAGAGCGAGGAAATAGCTGGAAAAGGAGAGAAAAAGGGTTACACTCTTTAGGTGAAAACGTAACCCCTTCTTAAGAAATATAATT
>JABJFC010000033.1 GCA_018662925.1 Alphaproteobacteria bacterium
ACTTCTGCAAAAGAATTTCGAAGATCAATCATGGACTTTTTTGAAATCACTTGGCCAAAAATTTCCCACGATATGGTGGATCGCATCAATGATGATTTTCAATTACTGAAATCGGCACTTTGATTCGTTTTGGGTATAGCAGCGAATTAGCATCGAAAGGCAAGTCGCAAAAGTATGATCGCCTAAAACTGACTTTCGGAGGTAAGGAGAAAGAAAGTAATGTGATTATGAGAGGGAAGAGCCATTCTGAGGCCTTCTCAAAAAATGGAGATATAAAACTTGATTTGCAAACGTCGAATGTGAGGCTAAAGCCAACGACGAATAGTCTGGGGCGGATGCCTTCGAAACAAGAGTCGTTTGAGAGTCAGGTAAAAGGAAAGAATGCTTTTATCTGGATTGATGACTTAGCGTCATCAGAAGATCCATTTGTAGGAGTGGTAGAGATTACAAGTGCCTCATACAAGAAGGGGCTTTATAGCGTAACAGCAAGATTTTTAGAGCATAAGAACAAGGGTAAAAATTTGCCAGATGTTGAAGATTTAGTTCGAAAGAAGAAAGTACCTGCTAGTGAGGTTATGCAGAAACTTCTGTCTCATGATGTTGTTATCTTTGTAGATGGGATTTACTGTAATTTGAGACGATCGTGTTAGACTAAATATTTTTTGGATTTATTAAAATGTTTAATTATTCGAAACAAATATTGTTAATAGTTTCACTTTTTGCATTCGTAGGGGGCCTAAATTCGGCTGTGTTAGCTAATGGAGAAGATGAGCCTGAAAGAGCTCCTTCGTACCTCAAGTCACGTCCCCTTGAGTCATTAGAAGCTGGCAATGAGAAGCGAGGAGCATCTGATTTTCCTGAAGGAAATCACCTTAAAAGAATAATGTTACTCAATAAAGATTTAAGCCAGTCTGAAAGCCTTTTCCCTGACTCTATCACATCTGGTAGTAAATCTATTCTCAGAATTCCTGGTGCAGTTATCGGTTTTGTTGCAGTTCCTATGTACACAGGATTGTGGTCCAGTCTTGTAGTGCCTTTTCTTAGTTTAAACCCTTCAAATAGTGATTTTGCCACTGATAGAGATACAATTATCGCAAATAGTTTAGTCAACAATTTGCTTTTAGCACTATTGGTTCCTAAAGCGACATCAGTAGCAAAACAGTTTGGAAAGTTTGTTCCAGATTCGACGTTTCATGGTTTTAATTGGAAAGACCCTTATGAATACGTAAGAGGGGGAGGCCGCCTACCACTATTATTTTTTGCATCACTAGCAGCTGCTATCGAACCGGTTGTGTACATTACTACCTCCTATGGAAGCAATGTAAGTCCCTTTTTTCTATATCCAGTAGCAGGCTGCGGCTGGGCAGCTAACACAGTAGAATTTTATACCTCCGGTCGAGCCATGATGATGGATGCGTCCAATTGGTGGATCGAGCATGTAGACTGGACGAGTTTGCTTCCCAATCAACTAAAGAAGAGTATATTTTCAAAAGCCAGTCTAGAAGAAGAGAAGTCTGCCATAAAGGTAAGACGTAAACTGGTTAAGAAATGGAAGAAAGATCTTAAAAAACTCTCTTTATTGAGAGAAGGTCTTTCCAGTAAAAATGCAGTTGAAAGAGCGGCAGCTTCCTCAAAGCTTCAAGCATTTTGGGAATTGGCTACAGTAAATGCCAAGGGCATAACGGAAGCAAGGCAGAACTATTTTGAACAAAGTACGTTTTTTGATGAAGAGAGTGATCGTGCTAGCGAGAATTTAGGCGGGGTAAATGTAGAAGGAGAGCAAGAAGAAGGCTATCAACCGCCGTCTCCTCCCAGATCAGATGAGATAGAAGAAGGAGAAGACAGTAGAGAAGGGACAGAAGATGCGTTGTTGAGTCTTAATAGCTCAGATGTCTCCGAAGAGGGGTACACCTCAAAGGTATTGGGACTGGCAAAGAAGGGAGTTCCGTTTATTATACCTAGCACGACGACTCTGCTGACTTATGGCCCCCAAACAGTGTTAGCGTTTTACAGTTTCCATAGGGTATTGTTCGGTGATGTATTTGTGTCGACGGAAGCCTGCAGTGGAGGTATGGACTTAGTTGGTATGGCCACGTGTGCGGGCTCAGCCATAAACTTAGAGAACATACTTTCGGGCGGGTTGGCATTAAGTGCATCAACGTTCAAGGGAGCCGCCGAGTTACGAGCGCGCTTCAAGAGAAACAAAAGGTATGAAGAAGCCATAAGAGGACAAGAAGCGGTAAGGTCCAATAACTATGGAAGATATGCCAGAGGAGCGGCCTTGGGCTTAGGTGAAGTGGAAGGCCCAGTGATGGTCGTGCCACTTGCCATTGAGTTAATGCGTATTATGGGCGTAGAAACTGCCTCAGAGCTCATGAAGACAGAGAATATAGGTCCAAACATAGCAAAGCTGATATTTGCGTCGTCGATGTTCCCAGGTGCCTCAAGTATTCCGATGGATAAGATCTCGGAAGGGTATGAGACGAGCATGAGAAGTTTGGGAGGAATATTTGAGAAAGCGCGCTTGAAAGGCTACTTTAACCATTGTGGAGGACACAGTAAGGAAGCTCTCTCTGAGTGGGAACAAGAAGTAGAAGTGGACCATGATTCCTTGGAAAAAGGAGAATGGTTGCTTGAGGACGGTAATCAGAAAAATTGTGCGGTATGTGCCTCATGGAGATACAAGTTAGATAAGTTGATAGACTTTCAGAGGCGTCGTATCGAAGCGTTGAAGAGATATTCCAACAAGGAGCTGATGGCGTTAGAGGTAGAGTTGACTAAATTCCGTGAAACAGTAGAGAGAATAAGGTTAGAGAGCCGTGAACCTGGTTCATTAGAATCAGATGATGGATTGGAGGATGCATTAAAGAAGAAGCTAACAACACCTGTCGTAAAGGATGGAGAAGGTTCTAGCTCTTCATCCGGAAGCGGCTCAAATGGAACAGGAAGTGGAAGCAGTTCTAAAGGGGGTTCACCTACTAGCTCAAAAGAGGGTGGTTCGCCAAAAGATAAGACAGTCCTTGAGGAAGAAGATCAAGGGGAAGATGGTGAGTGGAAAACAGTTGGGAAGCAAGGTAAGGTTGTTAAGGAGAAGGAATGAGTAGAAAACTAGATATTCAGTGAAACTAGTTTAACTAGGCTATTAGAGAGAGAATGCGAGAGAGTGTTGCAAGGCGTCTACAAAAAAAGAAGTGTGGACTGAGGTTATATATATGAAGAGGGTTTGATATATGCGGATCCTGAGGTTTAAAGCGATTTTTAGAATTATCTTACTTTTAGCATTTTGTTGGTCTGTGCCCATCTGGGTCCATGCAGCCCCGTCGTCAGGTCCCTATACCGATACTAAAAGCTTTGAATCAGAAGCTTTTCGATTGAAAACTCAATTGCAGAATCACCTTACCTCTATGAAATTTGAGACGCCGGAGTCCGGAATTGAGCGGCTTAAAGATGTCAGAAGCGCCCGCACAGAGCTTTTAGAATTACAAGCAGATCAGAGTTTATGGGAAGCGCTTTACACCAAATTGCAGGTCCTTAAGATGCCAGAGACCGAAGATCTCCTATTATGGCCCAATCAAACTTATGAGATGGCCTGTAAAGGGAATTTGCTTGCAAAGGCTGTTTTTAGAAATGATGCATTATTTAGTGACTTAGAAAGTATTGTTGCAAACCGATTTTCAAATGTGGAGTATGTGGAACAAATTTTTTCTAACCTTTTCTGGTGGAACCCTCTTTTATTGGAGCGTATGCATCTGGAGACACTTTTGGTTGCTGGAAGCTCGAATATGAAAAAAGATAGTATAGATAGGATTCCTTCCCCCGCTGTATATGGGAATTCTTTGGCTATGTGGACTTTTTTGAAGGGGATGATGAATAATGAAAAGCCTAAAAGAGAACTATTTTCGATTCTATCTAAAAAGAGAGTATGTGTTTTGGCGAATTTATCAACCCATATGCCAGAAGATGGGAGTAAAGGGACATTGTCGCAGACGTTTGAATTTTTAGAAAATGCGAATTATAGAGAAGAGCAAGAGAAGCTATTGAGAAGCAAAACGAAGGAAGAGTTGGGGCAAAGTCTTAGCAGGGGAGAAAGGCATGCAGGAGTATTTTTAGGGAGAAAGCTTACTGAAAAAGCTACTGGGGTGGAATCAATTCCTCATGATGTTTACCTTGCTTCTATAAATAGCTCTGTAGCTGATGGGAAGTTAGGTCAGCCAGATGGATGGTACCGTGCGTATAGCCTTTTTAAATTTGCTCTTGACCGCAAAATTATTTACTCTGACGAAGAGGATGAGAAATGGTATAGACTATGTTATCGCATGACATTTTTGCTAAAAGGCAAGACAACTCGCATTGAAAACTACGTAATCCGTGAATCAATGTTTGTTGATGCAGGCATAGCTCCACTAGTAAAGACAAAATATGGTGAGGAATTTGATTATTAATTTCAAAGGTGGTTTCGTTTCAATATTGCTAAGCTTCGTGCTTGCTACAGGTGTTGCACTTGCAGAAGATCCTACAGTCTCGATTGTGGATGTTGGTCAGGGTAGTTGCAACATTGTGAGATATCACAACAGAGTTCTTTTCCATGATGCGGGTTCTAATGAAAGAAAAATCTCCCATGCTTCTGAACTATATTTTCATGAAAAGGATCTTCTTGAAGATAAGGGTACATACCAATTATCGCGCGGTGAGCAAGGGGCTCTTTCCACAAAGAAGGATAGTGAAGGCGTTGATGCACATAAGGAAGGAACTTCTGATAGAGGAAGAAGTGACAGTAAGGATAGTGCAGACTCCTATGATAGTGAAGGAGAAAAAGGAAAAGATAGAGATCTTGACGCTGCAACGGAAGCAATCATTGGAAGAATTCATAATATCATAGATGGCGTAGAACACATTACGATTGTTGTTTCACATGCGGACTCAGACCATTATAGCTTGCTTCATCAGATATTTACCGAAGAATCGGATTTAAAAGGCAAAATTAAACATATTGTTTTAGGTGGTTTTAGAGACTCTTACATTAGAACTAGTGGGAGAAAGTCAACTTTTCAAGAGTGGCTACAAAAAATGGAAGTATTAGACAAAGTTGTTTATTCTGGGTATAGAGATGGATTTTTATCCGAAGGAAACAATGATTGTCATAATTCCCTTGTTATAGCGCCTCCTTATCCGGATGAAAGACTAGTTTCTAAGCCTTTAGCCGTTGATATTATTGAAAACTCTCTAAAAATAGCAGACGATAAATCTTCTCCACTTGCGACAGTTCTTTCTATGAATGCCGGACACAAAATGATTGATTTGGACCGATCGATTGTCGTTAATCCATCCGGTAATATGAATAGCATAGTTGTTAAAGTAGGAACCGACGTTAAATCTGTGTTGTTTACCGGAGATGTTAATGCGGCAGGTTGGGATCATATGAGAGCATCTTGGCTAGCTGATGAGTTAAAAAGCAATGTCCTAGTTCTGAGCCATCACGGCGGAGTTTCTTCGGATTACAGGAGTGATAGTTATGGTGCAACTTCCAGGTCTTCTTTACAACTTGTTGATCCTAGTACCATTTTAGTTAGTTCCGGGTATTTTTTAGGATACAAGCATCCAACAGAGGAGGCAACTTCCCTAGTTAAGGATCATTTGCTCGGAAAACAACTTCGAACAGGCAAACACTATGTTCATTATTTTAGCTCGTCAAATTCTAATTTTTACAGAAAACTGATTGATGTCCCGTTTTTTAGCACATTTAGCTCTGGGGATATTTCATTTGAGTTGATGAAATATGAAGAGTTTGAATTTACTGCTTCTCGGGGGCGTTCTCCCGTATTAGAAAGTATTGAGAATGGTTCGCTCTTTGAAAAAACCTCGAAGGGATATATTGATAAAAAAGTTGTCAGTGAAAAATATCCAAATCATAAGATCTATTTTTGGAAGTATGATGAAAAAGAAAGAAGTAAAATTGTTCCAGCTGATGATGGAGATCCAATCACTACTGGAAAAAGAACTGAAGAAGTCCACTTCCTGCATATTGTTCCCCAAGAGGGGCCGGAACTATACAGGTTGCTGCTTAAAACATCCAAAGATGAAGAAGGAGTTTTATAAACGTTCATGTTTACCAATGCTGAAGTTTCTGTGATGATCCTTTAGCGAGGGGATTTGTACAGATTATCACGATTTTTTATGCAACAATTTTGCAATAAATATGTTGAGCTAATTGTCAACAATATCCGTTGCAATCCCAAGTTTTAAAGCCTCTTCCACAGTAAACATCGATTTTTCATTGGATGTAATTATATGTTTCTCAACTTTAGATATGGAAAAATTATTTCCTAGTGTAACAGCTATTGTTGATAACCAATATATCTTGATATTCCTTTAGACCGTATAAAAATGTCCTGAAAGAATAGATAGACGGATCAAATAAATTTATTGACTCAATTTAGATAAAAACATAGGACGTGTGCGTATAAAAGGTAAAAAAGATGTAATATTTCAGGGAGAGAGAGTGATGAATGCGGTATTTAGTCTATTTGCGGTTATTAGCCTTTTAACTGCTAATGCTTCTTACGCAAAGGTTCCTATAGAAATCTTACAGAATATTCACTTTGAATATACTGAGGAAGAAGGCAAAAAAGATGATCATGACGTCATTATAAGAAAACTTGCAACTGATAATCCACAAATAACTGTTACCTTCTACAAGGATCAGAATGTCGGTTATCAAAAGGCCATGGAGGAATTGTATAGCTCTTTAAAATTACACCCAAAGGGAGAAGTTATTATTTTTGATCCCAAGACAGAATCTGACTCGAAAGACGGGCTGCACGTAAAAATAAATGATATTAAGGAGAGGTTTGAAGAGATAAAAAAACTGCAAAAAATTGATGGAGAGTTGGTTTTTTTCTTTCTCATGCCTGATGTGAATGGAATTACTATTAATAAAATAGGTCCTATGAAAGTGGAGAGTATTGAGTATAACCAAAATGGTTCAATATCTATAACATCTCCTTCATGAGAATTTAGTAGTATTGAGGTTAAAAATATAGGATTATTAAATCGTGTTATATCTCTTGTAAAAGTTTAGAAAAACACCTTAAATAAATACATAAAAAAATTGTTTTTGAGCTCATTTTATCCCGGTTGTGATTCATACCAATTAACAGAATAATGTGCTCCAAGAAAAATTTATTGAAAAGTAACATCTGCGTTGATAATAACGAATGCTGGTTTAAGTAGGCCAGGATTTTTCATTTTAATTGAAGGAATAGTAGTCTGATTCGAAAGTAGGGTAACTGAATTCTCATTACTGTATTTAAACGATTTTACGATAATAGGGCCAGCACACAGTAAATTTGAATCGTTAGCAAAATCAGGTATAAAATAAAAAGCGAATATGACCCTAGAAGTGGCATCGATTCGTTTTAAACTATTATAATGTTCTTTAGCGTTATTGATCTGAATTTCAAACTTTTTAGTTTTACTTGGGTAGGTTATTTGAGGCTTCAAAATAATGACCTTGTCTAAGGGTAGAAATGCTAAATTTTTGTAAACGTAATCTAAAGCTTTCTGGATACCGATATTGGGATCTTGATGATAGGTCACTGTGTTTTCGTTTTTAGAACTTTTATGGTTCTCTGAAGGACATTCTCGTTTGGGAGTTTTTGGTGCCTCCTCACTACAGCTCTCAAGTATTTCGTGCCAACTAACCTCTTGAGCGGCATCAGCACAACAAGTTTGTAACAGGCTTATGAGTAGGAAAAAGAAACTCCTGATCATTCCTCGTCAGGAAAACTCAAAAATCTTAAGTCATTTTTTGCTTTTAAACTTTTAAATTCTTCGTCAGAAACAGGTTTGCCATCTGCAAAAATTAAGGGATTTCCTTCATTATCTTCAACGGAGTACAGAAAACTTATCTCTTGAGCCGTTTTCTTCTGCGGGTTAACATAAACTTCTGCTTGAACCATACGTCCGAACTGATCAACAAATCCCATGACTCCCTTAGTTTTTGTTTTCAACAATCTCTCCTTTTCAGGAGAAGAGATATCGGGCGAAATTTCATTCATTTTTACATTGGATAATCTAGTAGGCTTAATCTCTTTTGCGTAGAGAAAAGGAGCTGCAACTGTGCAGAAAAAAGAAACAACTATAAAATTTATAATTCGATTGCTCATGAGCCTCTTCCATTAAAAAACCACTTATCACCTTTTTTCAGAGTAAGGGATGATTTGTTCAATTACAATGTAATTTTTCTGTTAAAAGAGCTTATTAATATTAATGAGAGCAAATTGCAAAATTAGGTGAGTGAGTTAATTTTTGTTGTCTTTAAGAAGCGACAAACCAGACAAAAATACCAGGTCCTCCTGTTATTGGGGTTTAATAAGGAAAGATAAAAAGCCAAACTAATCTCAACAACAGAA
>JABJFC010000034.1 GCA_018662925.1 Alphaproteobacteria bacterium
GTTTGAAAACATGTTCATTAATTCAACTGCATCTTCAGGGTAAGTGTTCATAGCATAAAGTGCTACATATAATAGCGAGTGGAGTCAACTGCAAAATAATGGCGATTTAGCCGGTTTGTGGAGTAAACCGCATACCCAGGTATTTCAATATGACATCTGCCGCTTCCAAAATGCTCGTATTGGGTTCGAATATGGCAAAAACTCCTAACTTCTTGAGTATTTCTTGGTCCTCTGAGGGGATGATACCCCCGCAAATGACCCCCATATCCTTTCCTCCACCCGTTTCCAACTCACGTAGGAGCTCTGGAACCATAACCCGATGACCAGCAACTTGTGAAGAAATGCCTACGACGTCTATACCCTTTTCAACAGCAAGGGCCGCTATCTCGCCAGGGGTTTGAAACATCGGTACCAACGTCACATCGAATCCCAAATCACTCAAAGCGGTTGCAATCACTTTAAGCCCTCGATCATGTCCATCTTGCCCCATCTTGGCCAATAGAACACGAGGATAATGCCCTCTTTTTGTTTTCAGGTTACGTACATTCAATTGAATTTCTTTAAAGTGGGGATCGTTTTTATATTCAGCTTCATAAGTCCCCTCAACAACACCTGCAGATGGTTCGTAACGCGTAAAAACGTCGCTCAGAACCTTAGAGACCTCGCCAACAGTGGCCCGAAGCCTCATGGCTTTTATGGTGGCCTCTAGAAGATTTCCATCTCCAGATTTTGCTACATCTTTAAGGTTTTCTAAGGCCTTTTCACAAGCTGCTATATCTCTCTTTGCACGCGTTTCTTTCAGTCGTTTTACTTGGATTTCCTGAACAGCCAGAGTTTCGACACGTCTAATTTCCGGCGCATCGGCTTCCTCTACAACAAAGGCATTTACCCCTACAACCGTCTCTTCCCCTTTTTCAAACCGAGCCTGTCGTTCGACGGCTGCTTTTTCGATTTCCCCTTGGGGAAAGCCTTTCTCTATAGCCTTCGTCATGCCCCCCATTTCTTCGATCTTCTTGATAAGTGTTGAAGCACGATCTATCAACTCTTGGGTAAGGTTTTCCACGTAATAACTTCCCCCCAAGGGATCAATCACATGGGAAATACCTGTTTCATCTCGTAGGATATGTTGGGTATTACGTGCAATATTGGCCGATAAAGAAGTGGGCAATGCAAGGGCCTCGTCGAAGGAATTCGTGTGTAGTGACTGTGTCCCTCCTAAAACAGCTGACAAGGCTTCAAGAGTCGTGCGTATGATATTATTGTAAGGCGACTGGGCAGTCAGGCTGACACCCGACGTTTGACAATGCAAACGCAGCATTTTGCTTTTGGGATTCTCTGGCTGATAAGATTCCATGTGCTGAGCCCACAGGACGCGCGCCGCCCGTAGTTTTGCTATCTCCATAAAGAAGTTCATACCAATCCCAAAGAAGAAAGACAGCTGAGGCGCAAACTCATCAATTTTCAACCCCTTGTTTAGGGCCGTTCGCACATATTCAATACCATCTGCAATGGTAAAAGCTAATTCCTGAACAATGGTGGCACCCGCCTCCAGCATATGATAGCCGGATACCGATATAGAGTTGAATTTTGGGCAATGGTTGGCAAGGTAAGCAATCACATCTGCAACAATGGTCATGCTGGGTCCTGGTGGATAAATATATGTGTTCCGGACCAAGAATTCCTTTAGAATATCATTCTGAATCGTTCCCATCAGTTTATCCTGGGACACCCCCTGCTCTTCAGCAGCCACGATAAAGCAGGCCAAAATTGGAAGCACCGCTCCATTCATGGTCATGGAAACACTCACCTTGTCGAGAGGAATTCCATCAAATAACCGTTTCATATCCTCGACCGTATCGATGGCAACGCCTGCATTTCCAACATCTCCTGAAATGCGAGGATTGTCAGAATCATAGCCACGATGGGTGGGAAGATCAAAGGCCACAGAAAGGCCCGTTTGCCCGTGTGCTAGGGATTCCTTGTAAAAGGCATTACTTTCTTCCGCTGTCGAAAATCCTGCATATTGACGCAGGGTCCATGGACGATTTGTGTACATGGTCCCATAGATGCCCCTCTGAAAAGGATGGATTCCAGGATAGGTCCCATCGGATTCAGCCCCAACAGATGTATAAAGAGGCTGAGTGGGAATGCCTTCAATGGTAGATCGGCTCAGCTCTTCAAGAGATTTGCCTCCTAGTTCCTTCTGTGCTAATCCTTCCCAGGACTTGTATGAGGATTTGTCTTTTGTTCCCATCAGATCTTAGCCTTGTTTTTATCAGTATACCTGAGCAGTCCCTAAAGAGGAAGACAACCCGATGACACAAAATCCAGATCTATTTTCTGGTATGCAGATGGAAAACGCGTCCAAGGAAAAACGAGCCCCCCTCAGGGTGCATTCCGATTTTTCCCCAGCCGGTGATCAACCCGAAGCCATCAAAGCGTTGGTTGGTGGCATAAATGCTGGAGAAAAAGACCAAGTCCTATTGGGGGTTACTGGATCAGGTAAGACCTTTACCATGGCGCACATAATTGAGCAGTGCCAACGCCCAGCGCTTATTTTGGCCCATAACAAGACTCTGGCAGCACAACTCTATGCGGAAATGAAAGATTTTTTCCCAAATAATGCCGTAGAGTACTTTGTATCCTATTATGACTATTATCAACCAGAAGCCTATGTAGCCCGCACGGATACGTTCATTGAAAAAGAAGCGACTATTAACGAGCAGATTGATCGCATGCGGCATTCTGCTACCCGCGCCCTTTTAGAACGGGATGACGTGATCATCGTTGCTAGTGTCTCCTGTATCTACGGCCTGGGCTCCGTAGAAACCTACTCACAGATGATGCTTAATTTGAAAACAGGAGGACAAATCGACCGACAAGAACTTTTCTCCCGATTGGTTGAACTCCAATATCAACGAAATGATATAAGTTTTACCCGAGGGACGTTCCGGTCCCGGGGAGATACGGTCGAAATCTTTCCTTCTCACTATGAAGATCGGGCCTGGCGCCTCTCACTTTTTGGGGATGAAATTGAATCTATCCATGAGATTGATTCTCTAACGGGAGAGAAAAAAGACGTGCTGTCTGATATCAAAATATATCCCAACAGCCACTATGTGACACCGCGTCCAACGCTGCAGCAAGCCATTAAGGAAATCAAACGAGACTTAAAGCTGCGGGTTGCTGAACTAGAATCTACCAATCAGATATTAGAAGCCCAACGATTGTCCCAAAGAACAACCTTTGATATCGAAATGCTAGAGACCATTGGCATGTGTCCGGGCATTGAAAACTATTCTCGCTATTTGACAGGGCGTGCTCCGGGAGAACCTCCACCTACCCTATTCGAATATTTATCCAAGGATGCTCTTTTGTTTGTGGATGAAAGCCACGTCACAGTGCCACAAATCGGCGGCATGTCACGGGGAGATGCCGCACGGAAAAAGACCTTAACCGATTTTGGTTTTAGATTGCCGGCCTGTAAAGACAACCGCCCCCTAAACTTTGAAGAATGGGATAGCATGCGCCCTAAGTCTGTCTTCGTGTCTGCGACCCCTGGCCCCTGGGAATTAGAGCGAACACACGGAGAAATTGTTGAACAAATTATCCGTCCCACAGGACTGATCGATCCTGTTTGCGAAGTGCGCCCCACGGAATCTCAAGTTGATGATCTGATTGCCGAATGCAAACAGACTGTGAAGAATGGCTTACGGATTCTCGTTACAACTTTGACCAAGAAGATGGCTGAAGCCTTGACGGAATATTTGAACGAAGCAGGCCTGAAAGTTCAATACATACATTCTGATGTGGAAACTTTGGAACGTATTGAAATCATCCGAGACTTAAGGCTGGGAACTTATGATGTTCTGGTGGGTATCAACCTTTTGCGAGAAGGACTGGATATTCCAGAATGTGGATTGGTCGCTATCTTAGATGCTGACAAGGAAGGATTTTTACGATCAAAAACAGCCTTAGTTCAGACCATTGGCCGTGCGGCACGCAATGTGGACGGCAAAGTTGTCTTATATGCAGATAAAATGACGCGTTCTCTCACAGGGGCTCTCGAGGAGACCCATCGACGCCGAGAAAGACAGAAAGCCTATAATACAGAGCATGGCATCACCCCTCAAAGCATCCAAAAAAACATTTCTTCTATTATGGAAAGCGTCTATGAAAAAGATCATATGACCGTTAGCTTTTCGGATACTGATGATCATCTCTCAACCAAAGAACGCCAGGCCCGCATTAAGAAACTTGAAAAACAAATGCTTAAAGCTGCTTCTAATTTAGAATTCGAAGATGCCGGCCGCCTACGTGACGAGATCAAGCAACTGGAAGATGTGGAATTAGGCCTGACGAGTACAGAGAAGAAAAAAAAGAGGACGCGATCCTAATACGAATTGCTCAACTTCGCTCTTGAAGTTGGAGAGATAGTAAAGGCTCCTAACCTCTTTGGAACTAAGGATTTTGCCAAAAACCTGCTAGCTCTGGAAACACCCCACTGAGACCTAACAATAGCTACACGCGTCTCAAGTGTTACTTCCCCCATTTTTCCAACTAAGAAAACAATCATCGCATAGATTTTGTCCAATAAACGCGTCAATTCTACTCAATAATTTTGACAGTCCAGCTTCAATAGCTAAAGATAAGGTACCCATTCCTGTCACATCATTCAAAATAAGTTGTTTGCACGGCTCAACACAAGTTGGAATACAGATTTGTGAATCTACCTGTAGATGTTTAGTTGAACTTAAAACATAATTGTAAATCGTCTTTACCTTTTCTCTATGTTTACATAGATCTTGAATCCTCAACCAAATATCATTTTCTCCAAAATCTTCCACTCCCTCAACATTGTCTTCATTTTCCGCGCTATTCTGATTGCAGTGCAACTCATTCAATGAAGAAAGCAAGCCTTCACCTTCCTTTATCATTTTTAAAAATACGCAACCCCAGACAAGACTTTTGTCTGAGATACTTTCGTGAACACTCATATACATAGCTTTAGAGGCAGCTAAACTATCCTCCGTACTAGAAGCGGACAGCTCTTCCTGATCAGAAGGCATTTTCCCAGATTGTATTCTCGTGAGTTCCAAATGATCATCATCTGCATTATCGCTGAGTCCCCCCGCATGGGACTGTAATGTAAAAAACAAGCATATTAAGATAGTAAAAATAATTTTATCCATGCGTACAGGCCTCCAAACCCCAGATTACCTGGGATATAATACATATTTTCTGTATAACACATAGAGATATCGTCATAAATTTTTGCGTATGTGCAAGTTCAGTACACAGGGGGCAATAAAATAGTCTCAAGGGATGTCATGAGGATATTCACGAGGATTGAGACGGCTAACTAAAGTACGATGACAAGGGATCGCTCCGCTTTCATATTTCTAAAAAATATACGATTTTACTGTGTATATGGCAGTTAATTTCAATTTGCATTCATCGCATCTATCTGATCTTATATTCGTGAATAGATAATAAAATATTTTAATAAATTGAGTGAGGCTCATATGAGAATTTTTGTAAACCTTATTATTCTTCTTTCTCTGGCAATATTTCCCAACATAGGTTTGGCTGTACCTGATGAGATTGAGTTGAGTGATCACCGGCAAAATATGCCTTTAGTTGGATCCAATGGTAAAATTTTTAATAAATATAGGACTGAACTGCTAGGACGAACCGGAGTTAATGCCGGAATAGAGATCTGGAGTTCGTTTAAAGCCTCCTTAGATGGTACGAAAAAAGGAATTGCTGGAGAAGTTGCCGCAAATTTCTTCTTTCAAGCTCGAGGGTATGAAGTCTTAGAAGAACATTATGCTCAGCGTTTGGGCTTATTGAAAGGGAGTCGTTTGAATGAGGACATAAAAAAAGACTCCACATGTACGACAAAAAAAGGACCTGACAATGGTATAGATGGTATTTTTGTTCTTAAAGAAGAAGATTTTACAAATCCTTCTCACATTATTATAAATGAGTCCAAATTTCGAAATAAACTCTCTCTATCCGAAAATGATTTCGGCTTCGTCACCGGGTCTATACAACAATCTCATTCCTCATGGAATAGTCCACGCTTTGGTTGGGGCACATGTCTTCCACAACTAAATTATGACAGCAAAGTCATCATTAGGACGGCAACATTACTAAACAGCAATGGAGAAGTATTATTGTACGAAATTAGAGACAAGGACGCCTCTGGAACCAAAGAAGGAGAGTATGCTTCAAAAGCGCCGTCCAGTTGGAATATCCGTAAAGCTTACGATAAGCATCTAAAAAATTAGTAACTAAGGGCTATCCGACTCGTAAAATACCGCAATTTCAATACATCACTGTCCGTTTGAAGGGTTGTTTTATGGTTCATAGGAAATACTTTTCTAATTTTTGCTCGTAACTCAAATGCCCAGTTCTATGAGTTATTTCAATCCACTTCCGGAGTTCAAAATCTTGCTGCTAAATTGAAATCCTATAATATTTTGGTATCTTATCATTTTTTTCCCACTCCTTCGATAACATGTGCAGTGTGGATTCCTTCTTCGTAAACAACTTCTTCCGAACGTTCCACCAAAAAACCCGTGCTTTTTAGCATTTGTTCCATATAGTTAGTGTCAAAGAAATGCCGCACATGCTTAAAATCATACATATTTTCACCGACTTTTATTCCCTTCCCATATAAGGCATTGTTTGTAGATATACATCTTACGAACAGCAAACCATTTGGCGCTAACATTCTATAAGCATTTTTAAAAATTTCTTCAGTGTCCTCATCATTAAAATAATGAAAACTAAAATGTGCATATATTACGTCAAAAGAGTTATCCGGAAAATCAACCTTCCTAATATCCTCCTGAAGACACTTGACGTTAGGATTTTCCGTTCTTATGGAACGAAAGGCACGACTTGAGATATCCACTGAGGTAACATCAAGTCCCTGAGCCGCAAAATACAGGCTATCCTTTCCATTGCCACACCCCAAATCTAAAAGTGTCTTAAAGTTTTTGTTTTCAATGAGTTTATATACATCTATCGCAAACTGATTAATTTTATCATGTCCGATCTGCAACTTTTTAGACCAATATATTGATTGATCAGAGTCCTCTTTAGACATTTGACATTCCCTTTTTACCAGTCAACAAATTAAATTAAGCCTAAAGAGACTTCTCAGTCACCAAAAAACGAAAAGCTCCATCTAAATTGATGACAATTCAATTTCTAGGACAAATGAAAGCTTCTGAGTGCCTCAGAAAGTATGGTGCGCCCGAGAAGATTCGAACTCCTAACCCCCTGATCCGTAGTTAGATGATCCTATAATTTATGTAAATCTATTAAGTTCTATATTATTATATGTATCAATGATATATGATGAATTTAGATTCTCTCTACATCTATAAAAATCTCTCTGATTCTCGTTCTGTTGCTCCCCATATGCTCCCCTTTTTTATTGAAGTTAAAGTTTGTGGATGCTATGCTGAAACCATATTTTTCTTGGCATTCAATAATAAAGGATCCTTCTTATGCAAAACTCATCCGTACATCGACAAAAACTCACTAAACGTCTTGTTGAAAGCATTACTCCAGATCAAACGAAGCGTAAATATGTATGGGATACAGAAATTATAGGTTTTGGCTTGCGTATTTATCCGACTGGACGTAAAAGCTATTTTGTCCAGTTTCGTAATCAATACCGTAAGAACTGTAAGATAAAAATAGGCGTACATGGTAATATTACCACAGAAAGAGCACGTGATGTAGCTGTACAACTCATGTTGAAAGTAAATGCGGGTGAAGACCCCACTCACGAGAATAAAGCTAAAAGGTTAAAACCAGCTATAGAAGAGCTTGCTCGAAAGTATCTTGAATTGCATGCTAAAATTAATAAAAAGACCAAAGGTTACACAGAAGACCGAGCTATGCTTCAAAATATAATTTTGAAGAGTTTAGGGACCTTAAAAGTTGAGGAAATTACTTCTCAAGACATCCTTAAGATTCATAAAAACCTCAAAAAAACTCCTTATATGGCCAATCGTGTTCGCTCACTTTTAAGCAAAATGTTTAGTCTCTCAATTCAATGGGGATGGAGGAACACCAATCCTGTTTTAGGTGTAGAGAGATACCAGGAGCACAACAGAAATCGATGGCTTAAAGAAGAGGAATTGCAACGTTTATGGAAAGTTCTCAAAGTATATCGGGACCAAAATATTGCGAATGCCATTTGCCTATTAATTTTAACGGGCTCAAGAAGGAACGAAGTTTTGCATGCCAAATGGGAACAATTTGACTTAGAAAAAGGAATATGGACAAAACCTGCGCATACAACCAAACAAAAGAAAATGGAACATCTCCCTCTATCCTCACAAGCTCTTGATCTCATAAAAAAAATTCAAACCGAGGTAAAGGGCCCATATCTCTTTCCTGGAAGGGTTCAAGGCAGACCTCTTCAAGGAATCAAAAAATCTTGGGAAATAATTAAAAACCGCGCAGATCTAAGAGATGTGCGACTTCATGATCTCCGTCATACACATGCATCGCATCTTGTCTCAAGCGGTCTAAGCTTGAGCATTGTTGGAAAACTACTAGGTCATACTCAAGCGGCCACAACACAACGATATGCACACTTAGCGGATAAAACTCTGCGTCAAGCAACCTCTCTACCCTAGATCCGAGATAGAGAAACAAAAAAGCTCTGAGTACGAGGAAATAGCTGGAAAAGGAGAGAAAAAGGGTTACACTCTTTAGGTGAAAACGTAACCCCTTCTTAAGAAATATTA
>JABJFC010000035.1 GCA_018662925.1 Alphaproteobacteria bacterium
AAACAGGGGAAAATTGCGCGTGAAGACCAGAAAAACAGTTAAAATTGTGCCTTATGGATTGATCAGTGCAAAAAAATATCATTCTTATCCTTGCATCCTCCGTGAAACTTCCGCACTTTCATAATTTTGCAATTTGCTCACTAGAAAGGCAATTCCGAACAAAACAAAACCTAAAGGAGGAAAACTGGGCAATGCCCTTAAAAATTTTCCCACTCCTGGAAAATAATGCTTTCCCATTTGTTCAGAATATAAGATATCGGCCAACGAAAGTGGATTCAGAAGAAGCCTTTGCTTCTGAGATTCAAACTTGCTTAACGCTAGTTGCGACATTTCCCCCGGAAATAGCCGCCAAGTATCTATATACTTGGCATAAGCTACTTTCTGAATTTCAAGCGCAGACCACTGTTCTTGTTCAAACAACGCCTCGTTCAATGCTAAGACGTCATTTATGGAGTAATCGTTTCTTTTCACCTCTTTAACAGTTCTATCCACAACTGAATCACTCTCAAAAACAGGAACTCCACGGCTTGCCAAAGTAAATAAAGGCTGAAACATTACTGTTTGTCCCCCCGTTGTTAAAATGGCCTCTCCTGTCCGCATATAATTCCACTGTCTATACCCCTCATAGGATATTGCAGCTGGCAAAATTATAAGCGCAAAAATCATACCACGTTGAATTTTACGTCCAGTACTAAAATAGAAAAGAGAAAGAATAAGTGGTACGAGCGTCAAACAAAAAACATGGCCATTTCCCCGAAGATACACCATACAGGCCATCATTATCCCCAAAAGAAGGCTATGCCCCATAGAGGGCAACTCTTTTCTCAAAAGAGAGCTTCCCAGGGCCGAAAAGAGGTAAATATAAAAAGAGGCCATAAAGCTATCCGTTAAGACATAGATATCAAATAGCCAACTTGTGGTCAGAGAAAGTAATATAATGATAAGAGCTGGAAATAAAGTTTCTCCGTAGAGCTCTCCCAGGAGATCATATAGTTTCTTAAACGCAGCAATCGAAACAACAAGCTGAAGTAAAACAATAAAATGCTCAACATGTGTGCCAAGAATCCATTGTAAAAAGGCAATCAAAAATGGATATCCCAACGGTCGAAAAATCGTGTGAGATATGGCCGCTTTATCAAGCCCCGCATCATACATCCATTCAGTATTTTCTAAAAGAATATTGGCAGCAAGAAAATACTCTTTACTGTCGTAGGAACTGATAGGTCCATACACAAAATAGGCCACAAACTTTAGGCCAGCCAAAAGCAGTACGGGCCAATAATATTTTAGCTTCGATGCCATTTCATGCCCGAGATGCAACGAGAAATCCTACAAAAATAAGAGAAATGCCAAACCATTTTAAGGCAGATATGGGTTCAGATAAAATGTAGTATGACGCTATAATCACAGCTACATACTGGAGTGACAAAAACACTTGAACCACATTTAGAGGCATTTTTTGCAAAAGCCAAGCATATATAATGGCTCCCAATCCAAAAATGAACATACCCAATATGGTCATCCAACTGAAAAATCCAAAAACTTTAACGCCATGATCAGCCCCTAGTTTCATCAAAAGATTGCCCAGAACTGTCAGTCCAATCATAGATAAAATAGAAAACAGAATCGGGATACCTATAGCCATCTCAAATAACTTCCATCTATTTCCGTAATGCTTTTAAATAACTAAACTCCATATACCCTGAATCCAAATACAAGTAAAATAAATTCGAGCACCCCTTCTTCTCTGATTACAAAAGTCCTAACAGCTCCCAATGACTCCGGAGAAGGGCTTATTCCAAATTTACTTTTTCGCGTATCGCATAGACTTGACGCTGTTGGGATTCAAAATAGGTTCGTGTCAGCATTTCCGCCAAAAGACCCATGAGGATCCCCATAATTCCCGCTAAGAAAAACATGACTGTCAAAAGGGGAAGAGGCGTTTGGATAAACGACGTATTTCCAAAGAATTTCAGACATACCGCCAACAATCCTGTAAATCCACTCAATATCAAACTTATAAAACCAAGCCCTCCAAAGAGATAGATAGGTTTCGTAAAATAACCATGCAAAAACTTCACAACAATGAGATCCAAAACGACTTTTATGGTCCGTTCTAAGCCATATTTTGAAACACCATGTTTTCTCTCATGGTGTTTCACTGGGATTTCCGTAACTTTCCCTCCCTGCCATTTAGCATAAATGGGGATAAAACGATGCATTTCACCGTATAGAGTCACACCCTTGATAACATCCCTGCGGTAGGCTTTGAGGGAACACCCATAATCATGCAGAGAAACTCCTGAAATCCAGGAAATAAGACGATTAGCTACTGAACTTACAAAATTACGCCGAAAGCGGGCATCTTTGCGATTTTTTCGCCATCCAGAAACAATATCATAACCTTGCTCCAACTTCTCCAACAGCCTGGGAATATCGCACGGATCGTTCTGTAAGTCCGCATCAATGGGAATAATAATGTCATTGGATGCTAAATCAATCCCTGCCTGCATAGCTGCTGTTTGGCCATAATTCCTCTTGAAAGCAATAACTTTAACTTTTGAATCTTTTTTTGCCAAAGTTTTGAGTTCCCTTAAAGAACCATCTGTACTCCCATCATCCACAAGAATGATCTCATATTTTTTTGTGGTTTTACTGAGTACTTCTCTCAGAGACTCGTATTACTCCGGCAATAAAACAGTGGACTTAAGCGAGTTATTCTGATAGTGTCTATCCATGGAATTAGTAGACGCCCGCAAGTTATCCCAAGACGCACAAGAAGCCCTTCGTTTAAGAGCGATAAATGCTGTTGTAAAAGAG
>JABJFC010000036.1 GCA_018662925.1 Alphaproteobacteria bacterium
CCTAGTCCAGAACGATTAAGAATCTTTTCCAGCCTATAAACAAAACGATTCCACCGAACTATGTCATGGATTTTATCAAGTTTACGCTTTGATTCGGGCATTTGGGTGATAAATAGTTCGGCTAAACAACTCATTGACGGGCTCCTTCGATCAATAAATAAGCCCTATTTTAACCTATTATTAAATTATATCAATAGGTTATTGATGATTTGTTATGCAGAGATTTCTAAATTAGAAATTCCTTAAGAGATGCTAGTTTCGTCACAAACATTCGACAACTGTTTTACTTCCGGAGTAATATGTACGATGTAGTTAAAAAATACCCTATAAGGCGGAAACATTCAGAAATCACGCAAGTTTCTAAGTTTTCAAATAACTTACTTTAAAAGAAAAACCGGGTACGAGCACCCGGTCTAAAGTATCAGGGAGGCTTTACGTCTGGGAGATGTAGGGCTTCTAAACTTACCTTTAACCAAGAAGGCTAACGGTATTTCAAAATACTCAAACTTTAAATAATTTTGCAAAAGTTGCAGATTACAGAAAAAACAAAAATGAAAAGACTCTTTTTGAACTTTCATCCGAAGAGAGTTTATAAGGTGAGCTGTAGTAGTAAAGATTTGAGCCGAAAAACACTGTTGCAAATCCATATCTATATCTGCAAAACACCCCTCCTGCTTGGTTAAAATGTTAATTTTACCTATCATAGCCACGTGATTTATTTTGCTCCTGCTGCTTAGCGACATAATCTTTCAGTTCCCTGGTGAGCGTTGGATTGTATGCATCTAAATCTTGCCTGAAGGAAGCGTCTTTCGTGAACAATGACAAGTAAAAACTTAGTTCTTTTCGTGCGTCATCGGCAAGTGATGAGTTTTGAAAGATTTTTATCTCCTTGAGCATATCTTCCATATAAGGTGCAATTTTTTCAATTGAGGAGGTTTGAGAACGAGGGGTTACTTCTTTCTGTATTTCCGGTTTGTGTATTTCCGGAACATGCGACAACTTCGGATCGTGATATTCTGTCACGTAGTCTCTTACTCCTTGGATTCCTTTCTCTTTTAGGAGATCATTAAAATCATGTCCTGGCTTAAAGGGCTTAATAACTGTTACGACTCTATCTTGCTGCTCCTTGAATTGATTTTGAATTTTTTCCAGAATTTTATGAGTCTGTGAATTAGCTTTGTGAGCATCATTATCGGCACAAATGATGATTTCTTTTCCTCCTTGATAGTTGCCGATGTTATAAATCCCAAGGGAAGCAACAATCTTGCCACTAACGCCAGCCTCTTTAATAGAAAGCGCCGTTTCAACACCTTCCGCAATGAACACCCTGTTATTATCCTTTGGAGCATCTTGGAGCGTTACAAAGGAGCCCTTTGCTACTCCGTATTGAATCTTATTGAGCTTTTCGCCACTCATACTCAGAGCCCGTTTACCTTGCTCATCAAGTTTCGTTAATTGAGCAGATCTTAACTCACCATCTTTATTGTGCCCAAATGCTGCAAAGCAGTCATGCTTTAGGTCCTTACGTTCTCCTTTGTACATAAATTCTGTTCCCTTTGGGATAAATCGCAGATCTTCCGATAAGGATTCTTGAATGCCACGTTCATGGCGTATGTAGACTTCCGCTAACGTGTTTTCAATTTGCTTGGATTTCATCTGCAATTCAAGAATCGCATTAAGGCGCTGAGCAACCTCTTTCGTGTGATCTATTTCTGTTTGCCTTTGTGCCTGCTCTCGAGATTGTAATGAAGGTAATCGTGATATTTTGTGACCGGCTTCTACATTTAACAACTTGGATAAATAATCAACCGACTCCTTAAAATCTTTTCCTTTTTCCCGCCCTATCAGTTTAAAAATGTCACCCCCTTCATCACGTTCAAAATCCTTCCATAAACCCTCACTGAGGCCTGCAATGTTCACAACGATGGATCCTTTTTGCCCAAACCGTAAAGAAGACTTTGTACACATACGGGCATTTGGTTCTCCTAATAAATCAATCGCTATGTCTCTGTACCTCCCACGAGCCATTTCGAGAACTTCCCTCGTGGGCACGAATGATTTAATCTCTGCGCTTTTTTGAGTGTCCCTCTTAGTATACCCTACATGCTTTTGCAGACGAGATTGAATGTCTGGTCGCATACGATTCAGGACAGAGACAGCAACCTTATTTCTTGTGAGATGTTGGGCATTTTCATTACGAGCAGTAAAGGCTGTTTGCCACTCTTCTTTTAAGGAACTTCGTTCCTCAGCTGTTTTAAGTCTCATACTCTTCCAAAGACGTGCGGCTTCTCTTGAAGAATCTAGATACTTTTCTATAGGGTAATAAATAAGGACTGGATTGATTTTTGACGAAATCTCTCCAGACTGAACTTTTGCATAGAGGGCGCTATCGAAGGTGACTCTGTTTACATCAAGCCCTGCTTGCTTTGCAACTCTGTAATCTTGTGGATTTTTAAGAATTTGTTTAAGTTCTATTGCTTGTGATCCTCGTGTTTCAATACTTTTAGCTTCATTATAGGCCTCTACTTTGCCTCGTACTTCTCCATTAACGGCATGCTCCAATAGTTTTCCTTCTTTGACGCCCAGAGTATCAAAAAATGCCTGGTACTTTTCTGGAGTCTCAACAAGTTTTAACGCCAATGTATCCCGCTTGACCTGTTTTTCCTTAAACCGCTCTTGCGTGATAAAGGTTTTTGAGACATGTGCTTCAATGCTTGGTCGATCTTTAAGCCGGCTATAAAGAGCAGCTGCTTCATTCCGTGCCTCTGTATACGCCTTCACTACATTGTAACTTTCCTTTTCCTGCAAACTCAGACGCTCATAATAGAGATTCTCGTGCTGTGATCTTATATGTGCCTGCGCATGCGTTTTGACAGAGGCAATATACACGCGATCGTTTTGGCTGTGAGAATTACCCCAGTAGTCTTTGAGAGAATCGTCTCTTTTTTCCACTCTCAAGAATGGATAATAAAGCCGTGGATTTTCTTGTATTACGGACGCAATAGAGTCTCTTTCTGTCTTTAATTCTTTGTAATCTTTATAGAGAGGATGGGATTTTGAAAGCACTCCTGGATGTGTTGTGGAAATCTCCTGCCAAAGAGCGCTCGTTTTACGTGTTAAATCTATATATCCTTCCACTTGAATGGAGGCACGAT
The DNA here is from genome assembly GCA_018662925.1 of Alphaproteobacteria bacterium. Taxonomy (NCBI): domain Bacteria; kingdom Pseudomonadati; phylum Pseudomonadota; class Alphaproteobacteria; species Alphaproteobacteria bacterium. The sequence goes on from JABJFC010000036.1 coordinate 3,156, forward strand.
GTTCCATATCTGAGAGAAGTCGAGGACGCTGGCCTGCATCTACTTCCAAGACGTCTTTTCTTATTCCCGACAATCGTGCGTAAGGTGTATGCTCGTCCCACTTATCTAAAATGCTTTGAGCAACACGTTTCTTTTCCTCAAAACATACTTTGTATGCCTTATAGGATGGGTGTACGTAAAGGGGCTGTGACGGCTTGAGGGTTCCTTCCATCTCTTCACGAATTGTCACAGCTTCCATCATGAGATCCCGATACTGCTGTACGCGCTCTAGAAAAGGCTTTTGTGAGTCCGATACTTGATAATCTTGAAGGGTGTCTTTAAAAGCTCCTCGACTGACTGTATCAATAAAATCCTTAAAGTCGATAAATAGCTCGCGATTGACGTATACCCGTACATCGTGACGGTGTCTTGTCATGGCAACAAGAAGACTTGCGGGGTCGAGACACGGATCAACAGATAC
>JABJFC010000037.1 GCA_018662925.1 Alphaproteobacteria bacterium
CTTCTGCAAAAGAATTTCGAAGATCAATCATGGACTTTTTTGAAATCACTTGGCCAAAAATTTCCCACGATATGGTGGATCGCATCAATGATGATTTTCAATTACTGAAATCGGCACTTTGATTCGTTTTGGGTATATATAACTTTTTCTGCGCCCTTAACCTCTTTATTAATTTCATGAATATGCTCCTGAAAGATTTTATTTGAAGTATCCAATATTTTCTTCAACTGAGAAAGTAATAGGGCAAAGAAGGGATACTCATTTATAAGAATCCTATATTTCTCCAATATAGTTTCATGATAGGCCTCATTATAATGAAGGAAGACCTTTGTTTTTCTGCTTTTACTCTTCAAGCAATTGAATCCTAAATAACTGTTTTCTGGAAAACCATCTGTATCCACCTTCTCTAAATCCAACTCCAAAGAGTTATTCAGGTCAACAAACCTTTTATCTGTTTTCAAATATTTTACAACTTCATCAAGGCTCTGGTAGGCTGAAATATAGAGAGTGTCCTTCAAAGAAACATTTACGAATTCAGAATACCCGTCTTTCTTAATATCAGAGATAATTGTAGATGCTGTCTTCATGCAATTTTCCTAAAAAAAATCTTCTATTTCTACTCTCAAAGAGCACTTCTCATAGATATACGTCCCAACAGCAATATCTAATATTCCCATGCCAAATGGTGAAAAGATTCTTGTTTTACCTTGGGGAACTTTTAAGTTCTCATCAATACAATCCGCAATAGTTCCATCAATAAACTTTTTATGTCCAATCTCTGAAACAGCCCTTGCAAGAGAAGTGTTTGCCTGTAAACAATGCTCGGTATCATCCGTAATATTAAAAGAAGTTTGCATTATTTTCTCGGACAAGTCACGCAGCGAAATATGAAGCACAATTGGAGCATGAGAAAAATAAGTTGAAGCATGGACATAAGGTTCCAAAGCTGTAGTTGCAAAAACGACAATATCAGAATCTTCTATCGCGCCCTTTAGAGAGGAAGAAACTCTTGTCCTCTTTCCACTGAACTGTGCCATTTCACAGAACATTTCAGCCCTCTTTATATCCTGATCATAAACAACTAAATCATCAAAGTCCCATCCCGTCCCCTTAAAGAATCTGAGGATTTGTTCTGAAATAGCCCCCGCTCCAATAAAGCATATTTGTCGTACAAAACGCTTTTTATGATTTAAATAGTAGGCGCCCAAAGTTGCAGAGGCTGCTGTCCTGGCGGAACTGATATTGCCTGCCTCCATACAAGCAAAAGGGAAACCTGTTTTTCCACAATTTAATATTAGAACTCCTGACGCCCGTGGGATTCCTTCTTGTCTAGGGTTTCCAGGATAACTTGCAATCCATTTCACCCCACTAACACCTTCTCCTTGATGAGAGACATGTGCAGGCAGCGCAATAATCCTATTCTGAGGCTGATCTGGAAACCTTAAAAAAGAGCTTGCAGGGTTAATATGCTGCTTCTTTTTATGGGAGTAATATACATCAGATACAATTTTCTCTATTTCTTTGTAGTTTCTAGAAATCTTCTCTTTTATGGCCCCTGCTTGAACAATAGAAAATTTTTTAGTTATACTCATGCGGCCTTCTCCTCACATTTTTTAAAGAATCCTATTTTTTCCTCACACCATTTTTTGCTATACATAGTCTCTAAATATTTAGCACCAAAATCTGGAGATATAGCTACTATAGTAGCCCCTTCAAAGATTTCCCTTTCCTTGAAATAGTTCCGGATACCTGCCAAGACAGAGCATGTTGACCCCCCATATAAGCAACCTTGTGAAGAAAGTTCCTGTGCCATAAGAAGAGTTTCTTCCTCTGAAACGTGAACATGAGCCCCTGTAAAATGCTGCAAAAGGGGAGGTTTCTTACTTGCCCCAAGGCCCGGTATATGTCGTGATTTTTCAACACTCCCAAACGTTACCGACCCAAGTATGTCAATAGCTATTACCTTTGTATTTTTTGAATACTGTCTAAAATATTTTTCACAACCGATTAACGTTCCTAGAGTTCCAGCACCAACAAACAAAAAATCAACCTTTGGAAATGAATTGAAAATTTCAGGGGCCGTACTCTCAAAATGAGACAGCCAATTACAGTCTGATGTATATTGATTCGACCAAAAAAGCTCCCTATTATTCTGAATTTCAGAGCGAACTCTATTTATTCTAGTTTGCAAATACCCTCCATTCGAGTCTTTTTCATTGACAGTAATAATATTTGATCCCATCGCCAACATAGAGTGTAAATTTTGCTCCGTAATATTAGGATCCACCACAGCTGTAAATTTATGCCCCCTTTCTGCACAAACCATACTTAATGCAACACCCATATTACCAGAAGTGGATTCTATAACCTGTAAGCTCTTCCCTGGATATTTTTTTTCCAATTCCTTAATCATTCTTCGTGCTGGCTTCAGCTTAATTGAACCCGCAAGATTGAATCCTTCATTTTTAACAAAAACTGGACAGCTAACTACGGATTTTAATTCTGTATAGCCATTAGACATACTAACAGCTGAAGGAGAAGGAAAAACTTGGCCCTTTTTTATTTCTGTCTCCATCAACATACTTAGAGGAATTTTTAAATCTATATCTGGACATGACTCAACCACATATTTTGTAGACTTGACCCTTAGTAATTTTCCCAATTTATATAGCTCATAGAGCTCTTTTTTATTCAGAATCTCACCTGTATCTCTAGAGTATGCCTGCACAGCTTTATCCCTGTGGTCTAATAAAAAAGCTGGAAGATACTGCACCCCCATTCTTTGTGCCGCCTCGTAGCGATGATGCCCATCCAAAATAAATCTATTTTCCCTATCTATAAATAGAGGCTTGTTAAAAGAAGAGCAGGTTATGCTCTTCAATAAATCACAAATAATATCTTCAGAAAATGCCTCTGTCGGTCTTAAAGAAGTAACAGGTATAAATTCTAAGGTAAGAAGCATGCCTTATTGCCCCTTCACATAAATTAGCAAACTGAGGAGAGGGAAGAGACTTCCTTGCCCAAGGAATTACTATTGCTTTGCGTAAGCCCTTCCGTAGCATGCTTCTTTTCCAAAACCGCAAAAGAAGAAAAAATATCATCGCCCTGAGAGCAAGAAATTTCTAGTTCCTCAACATCTGGCACAGGGAATTCAACACCAGATTCAAAGAGCTTTTTAGTGAAGAGAGCTAGGAAGATTGCATTTTCTTCCCTATCTATAAAACTAGCTTCTTTTCTATGTAAGTAAACAATACAAAATTTCCCTGAGGATTTTCTAGAAAGAGAAAAGCCATCTTTAGCAATCTGTAAGCCTTGAAGAACTACTGATTTAACCTGCCCACCCAAAAGGGATTGAAAAATTTCCTCAAAAATAGAATCTAATCGCTTCTCTTCTAAAAAATTCTCTATAGAAACAATTTTAGCAACTCTAGAAACATCTTCACCCAAAGGCCTCTTTCCCTGAAGCCATGGCCTCAACACCTCTAAAGGAGTTCCTTTTAAGTCCTTTTTTTCTAGAGAAAGTAACTTATTTTTCCAGCTATTTTTTACCAAAAAATCATGGGAAAAGCGTTTGTTATATATATACACACATTCAGACTCTTTTAATTGATCTACAAACAAAAAAGTTTTCCTAGGGTCTATAAACCTCAAGAAACCCTTTGAGTGGACAAGAGGATAGCCTTTTCTTATTAAATAACCCATCAAATGAGACTGAGCTAATTCTATTTTAGAAATTAGTGAGAGGAAATCCTCTCTTTTTATAACTTCTAGTAATTCACCATTTTGATCTTCATCCGTCCGTATACGATAATGCAATTGCAAATTTTGTATTACCTGCATTGGTTGCCTGTAGTGAAGAAATGTCTGTCCAGCCTTACTTTCCTCTGCATCCATTATCTCAAATGCATCTTTCCAACTACTAAATTTTTCTGCAAACTCTATAAACTTATGATTCCGTCTAAGATTGTTTTGAAAAATCTGCTCAACATTAGTATAGAGAGTTAAGCTTTTAAAGGTCTCTCCAAAATCTCTAAACAATTTGAAAAACACTTGGTTTCTATAGGGGTATGGATCTAAAAATATATTATGGTCAATAACACAGTTTTCTCCACCAGAAGTCAGGGAAATAGCTTCATCTCTAAAGGCTGTGTAAAGTTCTTGAAAAAGAGAACATGACATCTCCTCTATTTTTTTATGCACTTTTTGATATAAGGAGTAAATTTCAGAATTCTCAGAGTTCTCGCAAAAATAGGTGAGAGTTTTAACATTTGGAACAGGTTGGCCTATCAAACTTGATGCATACTTCAAGTCACTCTCAAAGTATTTTTTTTCATGATTTTTTAATACATCAGAGGCTATTTTCTTTGTATTTAGCTTCTGAAAAGAAAAATCGCTTTCACATAAAAGATTTGCGATAGATGATTTTCCACTGGACGTTGGACCATTTATTAAAAGAATTTTTCCGGCCATCAAGCTGACTCCCTTTTCCTTAAAACACTCTGAATTTATTGTCCTCATAATGAGGCCTGCGTTCTATCTTATACAAAAGAGACAACGAGCCCACTATAGCTAGTACCTGTATTAAAAACAATGCCAGAAAATATAGGAATAAAAAAACCATATTATTTTTCTTCTCTTCATGCGCGTGCAGTATTTTCCTTTAGGGTCTGTAGAAAGATAGAGATTTGGAAAATTTGTAGGTTAAAGCTAGCTAATCTTATCTCTATGCAGGAGAGTTTCACTTTTTTTAACGGCTTTTTTTGTATTTTTCTAGATTTCAGACAGACTTGTCCATTAGAGTTTAAACAAGTTTGGGGGGTGGAAGCTCAATTAAGCGTTTCATGTTAAAAGTGATAGCATGCATCAAAGCGGCAAATTGGTTCTTAACAACGCCAACATAACGAACTCTCTTACTTCTTTTTGAGAAGATTCTTTCATACGGAGCCCTGATACCGCTAATCCAACGATCAAGGTCTTTATTCTTTGCTTTCATATTATTCTTCAATATAGCTCTCAAATGAGCTCCTTTTTGAAGGGCTGTCCGGCGAGCTTTTTGAGAGCAATATCCCTTGTCTGCATAAACTGCTCCTGAACGAGGACAAACACTCTTTAACCCATCTCCATCACTCACATTGGCAGGGGTAATAGCAACCTTGTTAATTAAACCTGATGGCATGTCAACACTGGTATGTTCTTTATAGCCATACCAGAACTTGTCCTTTCCTTTACAACCTATGCGGGCTTCTTTGTCGTGAGAGACCTTGGGGAGAACTTCATTATTAAGCTTATCCATCTTGGCTTTGATTGCTTTGAAACCTCTGCGTAATAAAAACGGCTTAACCTATTGATATGATTTGATAATACGTTAAAATAGGGCGTATTTAATGATCGAAGGAGCCCGTCAATGAGTTGTTTAGCCGAACTATTTGTCACCCAAATGCCCGAATCAA
>JABJFC010000038.1 GCA_018662925.1 Alphaproteobacteria bacterium
AAACAGGGGAAAATTGCGCGTGAAGACCAGAAAAACAGTTAAAATTGTGCCTTATGGATTGATCAGTGCAAAAAAATATCATTCTTATCCTTGCATCCTCCGTGAAACTTCCGCACTTTCATAATTTTGCAATTTGCTCTTATGATAAACATAGAAGCACAGATTGGTACCTTAAGGCTCTAAGTATCCCAAAAATTGCTGAAAATAACACTTTACAAGCACAGAGCCTCATCGGATTGGGAAACGATCATTACATCGATAAAAATCACAAAGCTCAATCGGACTGGTATTTTGAAGCATTGAACTGCCTAAATAAGCATGGTGATGATAATTTAAAAGCAAAAATTTTCGTTGCCATTGGAAACGCTCACTATACTGACATATCTCATCCACAAACTCAGAATTGGTATTTAGAGGCCTTAGAAATTCTGAAGAATTACGAGGACAATCCCTTAAAAGCTCAAGCCTACATTGGTCTTGGAAATGCCAGGCACACTGACAGTTTTCACCCGCATGACTTCCAATGGTATATAGAGGCTCGTAAAATTGCCGAAGAAAATGGGTTTCATGCTATAGAAGCGCAAGCTCTTATTGGCCTAGGAAATGCGTGGTATCAAGATGAAGACCACATAAGCAGCTCCGACTGGTATTTAGAAGCCCTAAGAATTCTTGAAAAACAAGGAATTGATGCGGTCGACTCTAAAGCCCTAGCCCTCATTGGTCTGGGAAATTTACATTTCGTAGATACACTTCACCCTGAGCAACAGAATTGGTATCTAGAAGCTCTGAAAGTTCTCAAGTCACATGGAAATCCTGGCCTTTTCGTCAAGGTTCTCTATAAACTTGGGGAAATTCGTTACACGGATACCAGCCATCCGCATGTTTATGATTGGTACTTACATGCTTTAAACGTACTTGGAGAAAATGGTAATAGTGAATTAAAATCTAAAGCTTACATCAAGCTCGCTCATACGAATTACACTGACAGATATCACAAAAGACCCTATAGTTGGTACTTAGATGCCCTACAACTTCTTGAAGGTGCTGATAATAATAAGTTAAAAGCACAAGCTTTCATTGGTTTAGGAAATGCACTATACACCGACGATTCTCATGCACCATCAAACTGGTATCTGAGTGCTTTGCAGGCCCTCAAAAATTTAGACGAAAAGAACTTAAAAGCACAAGCTCTCAATGGATTAGGAAAGATTGGCTACACAGACAGACTTCATGCAACTCGAACGGACTGGTATTTAGAGGCCATCGAGCTTTTAGGTCAAGACGGAGACATAAATTGCATAGCACATGCCTACATTGGCTTAGGAAACGACAGATACACTGACGATTCATATCAGATAACGAATGCACGATACTTTAGTACACCTTGTCAAACGTCAAAGGATTGGTATTTAGCAGCATTGAGAGTACTGGGCCATCAAGGAGAGGACGCCTTAAGGGCTCAAGCTTTTATTGGGTTGGGAAATGCACGATATACTGACGACACTCACACAAAAGATTATGATTGGTATCTTCAGGCATTAAATATTGCCAAAAATCAAAGCGATAAAACTATAATGGCTCATGTTCTAATTGGGTTAGGAAATGCAAACTATACTGATGAAACACATCCGAAGAAAGCAGACTGGTACATTCATGCTCTAAATGTCTTAAGTAAAAGTGAAGATGAAAACCTTGAGCTAAAAGCACAAGCTTTCATCGGATTGGGAAATGTCCGCTATACAGACAACAAACATACAAAGGATTCTGACTGGTATATTGAAGCTCGGAGCATTCTAGGCAATCTAAGAAATGACTCTTTGACAGCACAAGCCTTAGTTGGGTTGGGAAATACAAAATATACTGATCAAGAGCACAAAACTCAAGGAGATTGGTATTTAGAAGCTCTGAAACTTCTGGGAAATAATGACCTAACTTTAAAAGCGCAAGTCTATATTGGCCTAGGAAATTCAAGTTCTTCTGCTAATAATAATTCAGGTGCTTCATGGTATCTTAAAGCCATGGAACTTCTTGGAGACAAAGACGAACACACTGACTTAAGAGTGCGTACTCTCATTGGTTTGGGGCAAGCACGCTACACGGATAGGTCCCATAAGAATCTTTACGATTGGTTTTTACATGCCTTGAAATTACTTGAAAATCATGGAGACAATGACTTAAAGGCCAAAGTGCTCATTGCAGTGGGAAACTCTAGATATACGGACAGAAGGCACAAACAAGCTGACTGGTATCTAGAAGCATTAAACCTTCTGGGAAATGGTGATGTAAAATTACGAGCACAGGCATCCATTGGATTGGGAAGCTGTCGATATACTAACAATGAACATAAGCAGGCAGACTGGTATTTGACGGCTCTGAAGCTTCTGCACAAGAAGGACGCTGTTGAATTAAAAGCGCAAGCTTTCATTGGTCTAGGAAACTGTCGATATACTGACAACGAACATAAGCGGGCAGACTGGTATTTGGAAACCATAGAGATACTCCGTAATAAAAATACCACGGGCCTAATAATCCAAGCTTTAATTGGATTAGGAAACATGATGTACACTGACCTCTCTCATAGAAACAATACAGAATGGTATTTGGAGGCTCTGAAACTTCTTGGCGATCGTGGGGATGTAAAGTTAAGAGCACAGGTTTGTCTTGGATTGGGGAATGCCCGGTATAGCGACCAAAAACACGCTCCATCTGACTGGTTTTTGGAAGCTATAAATATTCTGGGCAGTGGGAATGTTGATCTAAAAGCACAAGCCATGATGGGATTAGGCAACCATTTTGCGGCAAATAAAGATAATGCGGCTGCCCTAGAACAATTCAAAAGTGTTTTACTCCTCCCCAATCTTTCACAAAATCAAAAAAACAAAGCGACTTCTGGTGTAGAGAGGGCTAATAGGTTTCTTGCGCAGAGTGCTAGAAGTAATCAGAAACAAAATAATTCTAGGGATTATTCAAACTCTAGAAGAAGGGATTATTCAAAATCTAGAAGAAATGCAGAGAGAACTTCCAGTTCGAATCGCAATTCACAAACTCATTCCAGTGCAAGCCATCGTTCTAATCAACGTTCACAACCTTATCACAATACAGAACGCCATCCCCGTTCAGAACATCTTTCAAATCAACGTTCACAACCTTATCACAATACAGAACGCCATTCCCGTTCAGAACATCCTTCAAATCAACGTTCACAACCTTATCACAATACAGAACGCCATCCCTAGTGAGCGTCAATCCCATTCAAAAGACTAATCCGAGTCAGGGGGTGGTTTTTTAACTCCTCACGTATGAAAGCTGACGGAATAATTCAAAAATGATACGAATAATCACCCTTTCGTTCTGAAAAAAATTTATAAAATCAGTCAGATACATTCAGCCTAAGCCAGAGCAAGAAACAGTTACTTTTGGTCGCTAGCCTTACTCTCCCAAGCGCCCTGATCGTTCTGTTGCCAATATGTCACACTATGGCCTGAGTCTTTATAGGACTTCCATCTCTGACGGGCAGCTTTGACAGCCTGTTCATTGGTGCCATCGAATACGTCGAGACAGCGTTCATAGTCCTTTAGATGATCGGACTGGGCGCCATCCACCAACACCAGGATTTTGGCACCATTGGGGTTTTGATCTTCGTGGGTCAACCAAATAGGCTGGAGCTCTGGAAAACCATCTTTCTTGGAACCATGGGGTAAAAAGGAGCTGGGATGATAGGTCCACAATATTGTGTTGAGGTTCTCTGTCCGCTCAGGGCTCCCCGTCATCAGAACAGCCCTTTGTTTACTGGCAACCACTTTCTCCAAAAGCTTAGGCAGTGCTTTCTCCAGGGGCGCCTTCGTCAGATGATAAAAGGATACGTTCGTCCTCTTACTTTGACTCATAATTTTCCGCTACCAAATGATCGAGCATCCGCACTCCATAGGCCGTGGCGCCCTTGCCAAAGAGAGCCCTATCCTTTGTTGACCAGGCCATCCCTGCAATATCCAAATGTGCCCAGGGTGTCTTGTTCACAAAGCGTTGAAGGAATTGGGCTGCCGTCACACTACCAGCAGCACGCCCTGCTCCAACATTCTGCATATCAGCGATATCGGATTTAAGCATGGCATCATAAACTTCTCCCTGAGGAAAACGCCAAAGCTTCTCGCCCACATGTTTGCCAGCATTAATAAGCTGCTTCGACAACTTGTCATCATTAGAGAAAAGCCCGGCATATTCGTGCCCAAGGGCCAAAATCACTGCCATGGTTAAAGTGGCTAGATCCACCATAAACTGGGGCTTAAAGCGATCTTGGGTATACCAAAGAGCATCCGCCAAAATAAGGCGCCCTTCTGCATCCGTATTTAGCACCTCAATGGTCTGACCAGACATGGTCTTTACCACGTCGCTTGGACGCTGGGCCAAGCCCGATGGCATGTTTTCCGCAAGAGCAACCACACCCACAACATTTGCCTTGGCTTTACGACCCGCAACTGCCTTCATCACACCTGCAACAACGGCCGCACCACCCATATCCCATTTCATGTCTTCCATACCAGGGGATGGCTTAATATTGATGCCACCCGAGTCAAAGGTGACGCCTTTTCCAACAAAAGCCACAGGCTGGTCCTTATCCGAAGCACCGTTCCACTGCATGGAAACTAGGCAAGGCTTTCTCTCACTGCCCATACCCACGCCCAAGAGCGCGCCCATGCCCATTTTTGTCAGGGCGGCTTCATCCAAAACTTCTACTTTTACGCCCAGGCTTTCTAGTTCCTTTAAGCGCTTTGCCATGGATTCAGGGTACAAAACATTGGGTGGCTCTGAGATAAAGTCTCTGCCATAGAACACGCCATCGGAAATCTTCTTGAGCTTTTCGAAAGACTTTTCAGCATCAGCTGCGCCTTTAGCAAAAATGGTAACCTTTTGCAAAGCTGGCTTATCTTCCTTTTTTTCTTTGGTCATATATTTGTCAAAGCGGTAAGAGCGCAAAAGCATTCCTTGTGCCACATGAGCCGCCACTTGATGCACGGAAAGAGACTTACTGGCCCCATCATCAATCATTACGGCGACTTCAGAGTCTTTATGTTGAAGCATCCGAGCAGTAATGGCGCCCCCTACTTCTTCCGCTTGGAGGGAATGTAAATCTTCCTTCTTCCCAAGCCCGATGACAACGATGCGGTCGAATCCATTGGCGCCATCAACAGGAAAAGAAAGAGAATCCCCAATTTTGCCCTTTAAGGAACTTTCATCTAGGACGCGCTTTAAAAGACCCTTGGTCTTTTTGTCAACTTCTTGGGCACTGGAGGTCAATTCCAACTTGTGATGCACTCCGACCACGACAGTTCCACCAGAAGGCATTTTTGGTTCAGAAAATAGAAACTTCATGAAATCCTCTCCCTGTTTATCATTTGAAAAGCTTGCCTGACTTATAGCCCAATGGAAAGGATGTTGCAAGGGAGAGGTCAGACCCAAAATCCGCGATAGGAAGTTACATTTCTCCTTCAAGTTCAAGGGGACGCAGTTTTTTCGATCGAGCGCGAGTTTTTTTAGGTGTTAAATTTTTAAATCAGCAATAATTGACCCAAAGCGCTAAAAGTTACTCTAAAT
>JABJFC010000039.1 GCA_018662925.1 Alphaproteobacteria bacterium
GCCAAAGCCACCACCGCCTGAACCGCCGCCAAAGCCACCGCCGCCTGAACCACCGCCAAAGCCACCGCCACCTGAACCACCGCCACCTGAACCGCCGCCTGAACCACCGCCAAAGCCACCACCGCCTGAACCGCCGCCAAAGCCACTAGATGAAGATCCCTGCCTTAGGGATGCCTCCGATACTTTTGGCACAGAACCTTTGCTGGCTTTCTTCTTTGGCTTGACCGCCATCGCCTCGATAGTTGAAAGCTTGGTTGTCTTATAGAATTTGTCCCAACCTTGTACTCTTTTTTTCAAATATTGAGTTCTCTTTTCATTTTTAACCAGAGCCCCATATTTAACCACGTATGCCATGGCTTTCTTCTGCTCATTAGCTGCAGCATAAACCATTGCAGCTATTTGAAAAAAGTCCTCTCGTGGAACCTCACTCTTAAGGCTTTCCGCTATTTTAATAGCAACCATTGCGGCATCAACATCTTGAGCAAGATACGATGCAGCAGCATACCCCATTAAGAGATCCATATCCTCTGTGTTAGACAATAATCCGTTAGCAAATTGGTCCTGAGCCTGTGGGTAATTTCTAAGAGAGTAATAGAGCTTAGCCAAATTTTCTGCAGCTAATGTATTTCCAGCGTCAAGATCTAAGGCCAGTTTATAGCCAACTTCTGCAAAGTCGTACTTATCTGCTTCTCCCGCATTACCAAGGAGATGGTACGCAAATCCATTAAGAAAGTGGGTATAGGAACTTTGAGGGTCTGCTCTTGTTGCTTTACTAAATTGACTAGAGGCTAATTGAAAATGGGACCCTTTAAGTGCTTTCAGCCCACTACGAACTGCAGTGCTACTCAGACCATTTGGACCAACCGAACGATTTGACATAGAGAATTCATTTTGATCGAGCAACGGGTAGTTTGCCAAATGATCGCTTGTAGTGCAACTTGTGACGAGCGCAAACAACGAAACGCTGCCTATAATCTTCATATAAAAAGGCTTTTTCATTTTATTCCTTCTTTTTATAGTTACAAAAAGGTTAGCGCCCTATAACTAAACTTCAGCCTGTCCAAATTGTAACCCATTATAAAAGCTGACTCAAGTGACATTAGTCTCATATAAAATTCGAAAAATATGGAAAAAAGGGCACAATTACCTAAATTAAAAGGGAAAATTCTTTTTCCGTCTTAATTGCTTGATTATTAATGACAGCTCGCCTAATTATACGTGACTGAAACTGAGGGATAGAAGACTATGTTTATCCAGACAGAAGAAACACCAAATCCAACAACGCTCAAATTCCTCCCAAACCGAAGCGTTATGGACAACGGGACAGCTAACTTTGATTCCAGCAAAGAAGCTGAACGGTCTCCGCTTGCCTCAAAACTCTTTGATATTGAAGGAGTGAGCGGTGTGTTTTTTGGTAAGGATTTTATTTCTGTCTCAAAAAATAATGAAAAAGAATGGTATGTACTGAAACCAGCGATTCTCGGCACCCTAATGGAGCACCTCATAACGAATCAACCTATTATCACGGAAGATACAAAGGAATCAAAATCTGGTCCCGGTACCGCTCGAGATGATGGGCCAATTGTGAAACAAATTAAAGAAATCATCGAAACGCAAGTTAAACCTGCTGTAGCTATGGATGGAGGAGATATCTCCTTCGAAAGATTTGAAGATGGAATCGTCCATGTCCGCATGCATGGAGCCTGTTCTGGCTGCCCAAGTTCTACCGCTACTCTAAAATCAGGTTTAGAAAATATGCTTCAACATTACATTCCAGAAGTAAAAGAAGTTGTATCTATATAGGAAATACTTGACATATGTATAAAAATACTATATATACTACTTATGATATTTTTTGGAAGGAAGTATAGCAATGAATAGATTCTTTTATTTTTTCGGTAATCTTAAAAGCAAACGTTCTGTTTTCAATAACATGACGGTATTGGCACTGGGTATCAGCATTGGTCTAACGACCGTATTTGGTGCTATGAACAGTTCCTTCTTGTCTTCTATTCGAGCACAAGATGCGGTAACTTTTATATCACTCCCAATTCTTACCGTCTCTCAAGGCACTGATAGTGTTGGTAAACTTGTCTCAGACATTGGTAAATTAACCCATATTAATATGGATTGGTGTACAAAAAACGGTGGATATTTTAAAGTTGGAAAAACCTACCGCATTAATGGAGCAACCTATCACCCTAAAAAGGACTACAATTATTCTGCTGAAGGCACAGCCTCTTGGTACGGACCAGGATTTCACAACAAAAAAACAGCCAACGGCGAGACCTTTGACATGCACGGAATAAGTGCTGCACATAAGACGCTTCAAATGCCTTGTATGGTCAGAGTAACAAACTTAGAGAATGGTAAAGAAGTTGTAGCGCGTGTAAACGACAGAGGTCCCTATCACTCAACTCACAACAAAACTTCTGGAAAACGATTAATTGATCTCTCTTTGGGGGCTGCTAAATTACTTGGATTCCATGAGAAAGGAACTGCACGCGTTCGTGTAGAGGTACTTAGTGAGGAAAGCCAACTCTTAGAAAAAGTTGCTAAAGGTGAGAATGTAAGTAACAAAGAAATCAAAGTGGCCTCATTGTCTCAAAAGACCACAAGTCTAAATTAATTTTTTATACATATTATCGTAACACCCAAAATCCGCGATAGGAAGTTACATTTCTCCTTCAAGTTCAAGGGGACGCAGTTTTTTCGATCGAGCGCGAGTTTTTTTAGGTGTTAAATTTTTAAATCAGCAATAATTGACCCAAAGCGCTAAAAGTTACTCTA
>JABJFC010000040.1 GCA_018662925.1 Alphaproteobacteria bacterium
AAACAGGGGAAAATTGCGCGTGAAGACCAGAAAAACAGTTAAAATTGTGCCTTATGGATTGATCAGTGCAAAAAAATATCATTCTTATCCTTGCATCCTCCGTGAAACTTCCGCACTTTCATAATTTTGCAATTTGCTCTTTATAATGTTTTTTAACTGACGAACGGTCTCCCGTCGAGAGATTCCTGTATTAATGATGAAGTCTGCGGCCTCTCTCTTCTTTCTGTCGCTCATTTGACGAGACAAGATGGCGTTCATTTTTGCCAAAGTCATCCCCGGCCGTCTCAGAACGCGCGCCACTTGGACAAAACGAGGAGCTTGGACCAACATTGTGTGGGTGCACAAAAAGTCACTGTGGGTTTCAAACAAGAGAGGAATGTCTAAAGCAACCATTCTCTCCCCTCTTCGCTGGCTGGATTCTATAAAACGAACGCCCTCACGCTCGACCAGCGGATGTACTATTTTTTCCAAGGCCTCGAGGGCCTTTTCATTTTGGAATACGATTTGCCCCAGTTTTTTTCTATCAATCTTTTCCCCTATTGAGGCGCCTGGAAATTCATTTGCCACCGCAGGAACGGCTTCACCTCCAACACCCAAAAATGTGTGAACAACAGAGTCCGCCTCCCAAACAGGGATTTTCCACAGCTTCAAAAGGGAGGCAACTGTAGACTTTCCCATACCGATGGACCCTGTTAAGCCAACGACGATCATTCTCTGTTTCCAGTGCTTGTTCTCATTCGCCTAAGAGTATACTCGCCTGACGCGCCATGGCGAGAAAAAACAGCCTGCCCCACCTCTCTTGCGCTAGATCTACGCCGGAAGAAGCCCTCGCTCGCGCAAAAAGGGGAGCAAAGGAAGAAGCGGCAAGCCCAAAACACTAAAATAGTCGCCTCGTATTTGGGAAAAAAGCTGAATCCCAAGATTCTCCAGCTGATACAAGTGGCTTCCTCCCTCTATACTGCGGCTTACTTTCTCCACATAGTAGGCGATAAACGCCTCGCTCAGGGGGCGCATGGTCATTCGGACTGTATCGATACACGACCAAACCTCCCGGCCATTTTCAACACAACTGATTGCGGTAATAAGGGCATGCTCCTTTCCTGAGAGACGTCTCAGCATGTCATTCGCCTCTTGAACGCTGGAGACCTTGCCCAACCAGTGGTCCTCGCAAACAAAAAGCTGATCAGCCCCAAGCGTCAGCCGATCAGGAAACTTGGTGCTTACAGACTTCGCCTTTTGTTCGGCTAATCTATGGGCTGCGTCTTCAGAAGAACAAGCGTCACCCTTAAGGCGCGCCCTAAGAACAACCTCATCAACCTCGTGATCTGCGGCTTCGTACGGCACGCCTGCTTTTGTCAAAAGCCTCTTGCGTGTTGCGCTCTGAGAGGCAAGAATGAGGGGAAGAACTGTTTGTTCAATCATGGCTTGTGGAAAACCCTCTTTGTAAATGTGGAAGACTGTCCATAATGTCTTATTTGCATATTTTATCCCCGCTATTCATAAGTTATCGTACGTCCTATTAACATGTTAGCAATGTTTTCAACACCTCTGGAAAAGTAACGAGGGCTTTTGTTTCTTTAATGCCAGCTTCGTCTGAAAAAAAAACCTCGAGTTAGTAACTTTGTGGAAAAAATTTTATCCCCGTTATCCTTTTCCCCTAAAACTACTACTACTTTTCTATAAATAATATTATAAGAATATATTGTTAGTCTGAAAGGTCGCCCATATGAAACCACTCTTAAACGTACTTGCAGGAAATGTTTTGGATATTCCCCCCATTTGGCTTATGAGGCAAACGGGAAGATATCTTCCGGAGTATCAAAAAATTAAGGCTCAAGTAAAGAATTTTATGTCTTTATGTCTGTCTTCAAGCCTTGCTGCTGATGTGACGCTTCTTCCTATAAACCGCTTTAAATTGGATGCCGCCATTCTGTTTTCTGATATTTTGATGGTTCCATATGCCCTCGGCCAGAATGTTCAGATTGAACCTAACGTTGGCCCTCAATTAGGCGCCTTTCCAGGGCAACTATTTGAAATTAAACAAGAAATACAAGTGTTTCATGAAAGACTTGCTCCCGTTTATGAGACAATAAAGCAAGTTAAAGATAGGCTGCCAGCGGACGTTGCGCTGATTGGCTTTGCTGGGGCTCCCTGGACGGTCGCGACCTATATGGTGGAGCAGGGCCCCTCAAAAGATTTTTCTGGAGTCAAAGCGGCCGCCTTTGCAAACCCTCAGAAGTTTCAGCAATTCTTAATGAATTTGGCCGAGTACACACTTTCATATCTTGAAGCACAGGTGAATAGTGGAGCGGAGGTCATCCAGTTGTTTGACAGTTGGGCAGGGGCTGTACCTGCGGACTTTTATGAAGATTGGGTCATAAAGCCAACGGCCAAAATAGTCTCGGGGCTGAAGGAGCGTTTTCCAGATCTTCCCATTATAGGGTTTCCAAAGGGGTCGGGCATTTTATACGAGGCCTATTTTTATGGGACAGGGGTGACCGCCTTGAGCCTTGATTCGTCTGTTCCCTTGTCCTGGGCTCTCCAAACATTTTCCTGCCCTCTACAGGGCAATTTAGATCCCGCCTTGGCTCTTGTTGGAGGGGATGTTATGAAAAGTGAAGTCCAAAAGATATTGAAGGCCTTTGCCGGAAAACCTTTTATTTTTAATCTAGGACATGGGGTGAACAAGGAAACACCTCCGGAAAACATTCAGGGCCTCGTAGACCTAGTTCGATCCTGAATCTCGACGAACCGATTGTTTTTTAAGAATAAAAAAGGAGAAGTCAACGAAAATGGATGCTTTTGAATTTTTAGTACCTTATTTTTTTTGGATTAAGGCTCTTCATATTATTCTCGTTATTTTTTGGATGGCGGCGCTCTTTTACTTCCCCCGATTGCTCGTCTATCACGTTGAGGAGATAGGCAATCCGGAAATTGTAAAGCTTTTGAGCAAGATGGCGGCGCGACTGCTAAGCTTTATCTTAACGCCGGCGACCATAGGGGCTGTTTTTTTTGGTGTAATTCTTATGCTTATTCCGGGGGTTCTGGCGCCACCGTCTGGGTGGTTCCATTTAAAGCTGGTGCTTGTTCTCGCCCTGTTGTTCTCGCAAGGTTATTTTGTACGCTCCCACAAGCAGCTCCTGAGGGGTGAGGTTCCCTTTAATTCAAAGACGATTCGTCTTTTGAATGAGATTCCTCCAGTTTTGACCATCTTCATTGTTCTCCTGGCGGTGCTGAAGTTTTTTTAATCTTTTTCGCAGGAGAGAAAAAGACCAGAGCACCTGGGCGGTCGCATTGATGGTTTGATGTCGGAGGGTTGGCTAGTTGTGCGTTTTGACAGGGGCTGTGTGTTGTTTTGGTTTGACATTTTTATTCTTCAGCGTTAAGCGTGAACTAATGGATGTATCGCATGCATCTAAGAGTGAGAAGGCATAGGAAGGAATTAAAGAAAATGAAACGACTATTTTTAGCTACCCTCGTGATGGTGGCTGTTTGTGATTTTGCGTGTGGTGCTCCTGCGCCCCATAGAGATGAGGCAGACAGTTCGCAGAGGAGAGCTCCAGCTTCGGCCTACCAGTTTGAGCCCAGTCAAGACTATCAGGAGTGGAGGAGAAACTGTCGCAGAGAGAGCTTTATAAATGACTCGGAGTCTGTGCAGGAGGTTTGCCGTGATGTAGGAGAGTTTAAGAAGTGGTTGAGTATCTGCAAGGGAGACCCTTCTAATGATGCTCCCAATATAGGGCAAAAGTGTGCTCAATTGGCAGTCTGGACACCCTTCTCTGCCCACGAACGAGGCACCATTTTTAATCGTTGATTTAAGTGTTACCCCCTGGCGCGCGCGTTCATCTGTTGCCCTTCTAAATGTGAAAAGGATCTGATTGGTCCGGTGGGGCGTGGCTTTTGATCGCGGGGCTACGGTGCTTACGCTGTTGGGGTGATGGTTCTCGCAAACTTTTTTCTTGATTTCCCTTTTGTTTATGATATAGAGTTTAAATTAAGAGCTCAAGCTCTCCATTCTGGAAGAAACAAATCCCAAAAACGTATATATTTTTATCCAAACAGTTGGAACATATGAAACTTAAAGAACTAAAGAAAATGACGCCGCCTGACCTTTTGGCTTTTGCTGAGAAGTTGGAGGTCGAGAACGCAAGCACCATGCGAACCCAAGACATTATGTACGCCATCCTTAAGCATCAGGCTGGTAATGGCGTGCCAATCTTTGGGGAAGGCGTCCTCGAAATTATGCAAGATGGCTTTGGTTTCCTTCGTTCTCCCGAATCAAATTACTTGCCTGGGCCAGATGATATTTATGTGTCTCCCAGTCAGGTTAGAAAGTTTGCTCTACGCACCGGCGACACAGTGGACGGGGAAATTCGTTCGCCGCGAGAGGGTGAGCGATATTTTGCCTTACTAAAAGTCGATAGTATAAATTTTGATAAACCAGAAAAACTCAAAAATCGAATTAACTTTGACAATCTCACCCCCCTGTATCCAGAAGATGCCATCAAGTTAGAAATTGACGAGGCAAAGGTAAAAGATAAAACGCTTCGTGTTGTTGATCTTATTTCGCCGTTAGGAAAGGGGCAGCGGGGTCTCATTGTGGCGCCACCGAGGACAGGAAAAACGGTGATGCTGCAAAACATAGCTCATGCTATAACGGCAAATCACCCCGAAGCCTACCTCATCGTTCTTCTTATCGATGAAAGGCCAGAAGAGGTTACAGATATGGCGCGATCCGTAAAGGGGGAGGTTGTTAGCTCAACTTTTGATGAGCCCGCTTCACGCCACGTTCAGGTTTCTGAGATGGTGATTGCCAAAGCCAAGCGTTTAGTAGAGCAAAAGAAAGATGTGGTCATTCTTCTGGACTCCATTACGAGACTGGCCCGAGCCTATAACACAATTGTACCGTCTTCAGGAAAAGTCCTAACAGGTGGTGTTGATGCGAACGCGCTGCAAAAACCCAAAAGATTTTTTGGCGCCGCGCGAAATATAGAAGAAGGAGGTTCGCTCACAATCCTTGCAACCGCATTGGTTGAAACAGGATCTAGAATGGATGAGGTTATTTTTGAAGAGTTCAAGGGAACAGGAAACTCAGAAATAATTCTTGATAGGAAAATATCTGACAAGAGGGTCTTCCCTGCAATTGATATCACAAAATCAGGAACGAGAAAGGAAGAGCTCCTTGTGGACAAGTCAGTTCTCTCCAAGATGTGGGTTCTTCGTCGCATTCTCAATCCAATGGGACCTCTAGAGGCGATGGAGTTTTTATTAGATAAGCTACGCGGCTCTAAAACCAATGAAGAGTTTTTTGACTCCATGAATAACTAAGGGCTAACGCTGTACTTTTTGGAGTGTTTCACGTGAAACAATATGGAATTCCAAAAAACGACATGTTTAAAAATGTTTTACGTGAAACAATGTCCATGCTTGAGAAGTTTGTACAGCGGCTTTCCTTTTGGCAGGAGAAGGTCAACCTAATCAGCCGGGGCAATCCTGGAGAGGTATGGGATAGGCATGTTTTGGATTCTCTTCAGCTTATGTCATGCGTACCTGAAAATACTAAAGTTCTTACGGACTTGGGAAGTGGGGCAGGATTTCCTGGCTTGATTCTCTCTATAGTGAGCGATGGGAGGTTCCAGGTTAAGCTGGTTGAGTCCAGGAATAAAAAATGTATGTTTCTGCAAGAGGTTATAAGGGAACTTAATCTGAATGCAGAGGTTAACTGCGCGCGAATAGAAAAAATAACTCCCTGGCGGACTGACGTCATTACATCAAGAGCGCTCGCAAGATTGCCTAAGTTGCTATCATATAGTTGTAGGTTTATAGGCCCAGAAACCAAGTTAATATTTCATAAGGGAAAAAGCGTTGACGAAGAAATTCTTGAGGCACAGAAAGAGTTTTCTTTTGAAGTTGAGAAAATAAAAAGTTGTACGAGTGAAGAGGGGTGGATTCTTGTCATAACCAATGCTAAAAGAAAAATGTTTAGTAAATAAGGGCGCGGTCTATGTCGAAGATAATATCCATTGCAAATCAGAAAGGTGGCGTTGGCAAAACAACGACTTCTATTAATTTAGCAACTGGTTTGGCCGCGACGTGCAAAAATGTTCTGCTGGTTGATTTGGATCCTCAGGGAAATGCAACAACTGGATTAGGAATTCGCATCCCAGCAACCTCTCCAGGCGTATATGAGGCGCTTCTATCTGGTGCTCCGTTTTCTCAGGTCGTCACTCCAACTGAAATTCCACGCCTTGATATTTTGCCATCTACTCAGGATTTGGCTGGAGCTGAAATAGAGTTGGTTTCTGCGAGTGCTAGAGAGTTTTTTCTTAACAAGCTGTTAAGCAAGGTTTCATCTCACTATGATTACATATTTATAGACTGTCCCCCCTCTCTTGGCCTGCTTACTCTAAATGCACTTGTGGCATCAGATGCAGTTTTAATTCCACTGCAGTGCGAATTTTTTGCTCTTCAAGGCTTAAGTCAGCTTTTGGAAACAATCAATAGGGTTCAAAAAAAATTGAATAAGTCTTTGTCACTAGAGGGAATTGTTCTGACTATGTTTGACAGGAGAAATTCATTGAGTCGCCAAGTAATGCTAGATGTTAAAGCACATCTTGGTGAATATGTTTACAATACTGTTATACCGAGGAATGTGAGGGTGGCAGAAGCCCCGTCCCATGGAAAACCATTGCTATTATATGATACGAGGTGCTCTGGTTCCGAGGCCTATATGAAATTAGCGAAGGAGTTTCTTGCTAAAAAATCCATTTTGAAAGAGGAGATTAGACATGCCAGCTGAGGGATCAAAAAAACAAGGTTTGGGAAGGGGGCTTTCGTCACTCTTTGGAGGTGAAGCCACAGAAGTAAAGACCACAACTCAAAGCCTGACAACAGGATCAGTAAGTGTTTCCCTTCTTGTTCCCGCCAAGGGCCAACCTAGAAAGTATTTTGATGAAGCTGCTTTATATTCTCTAGCTCAATCTATCAAGTCTAGCGGCTTGATACAGCCTATCATTGTGCAGCCGATGAAAAAGGGAATTCACGAAATTATTGCTGGGGAACGACGTTGGAGGGCGGCTCAAATAGCTGGATTGAAAGAGGTTCCAGTTGTTGAGAGGGTCAGTAAAGATTCTGATTTCCTTCGGCTGGCGCTGATAGAAAATATTCAGCGAGAAGATCTTAATCCAATGGAAGAAGCTGAGGGGTATCAGAGGCTTGTTGCTGAGCATGGATACACACAAGAAAAACTATCTGAGATCATTGGTAAGAGCAGGAGCCATATTGCAAACACATTACGCCTTAACAATCTTTCGGACCTTTTGAAGAAGTATCTCAGGGAGGAAAAATTATCAGCAGGCCATGCGCGTTCTCTTCTAAATGCCGCTTCTCCCGAGGCGCTGGCAGAGAGAGTCATTAGTCAAAACTTGAACGTCCGTCAGACAGAACGCTTGGTGCATCTTGAGGGGAAAGATTCTCAAAAAACACGAAGGGTAAGAACGAAAGGAACTGGGGCTCTACTTAATGATCCTGAGGATTTTGGAAATGATCTTACTCTCCTAGAAGATCAAGTAAGCTCTATTCTAAAGCTCAAAACTGCGATTAAATTTAAGAGCGATGGCGGTGTGCTTGAGGTAAGTTTTAAAACTTTTGATGAGCTAGACGACTTACTGAGGAAGTTTAATACGATTCAGACCTAGAACTGGAAGGGGTTCTATTTTAAAAGTAATATCATCAATGATCTATAAGGTTAGAATGTTTCTCCTGACCTTTATCAACCCACCAAGTCATGAAGCCGGTGAAATGTTCAGTAGTATTTTTAGGGCGTCCATATTTATTTCAACAGGCCAACCTAGCATTATCGATATACCAGAGAGGGATCACGTAGTGTTTCCAGAGAAGGACTCTGTCCAAGGCTCGAGCGACAGCTAGCAATTCGTCATACTCCGTGGTGTTCACAAGGTTATCAATAAGTTTGTCAACGACGGGATCTTTAATGCCTGCGTAATTATGAGAACCTGGGATATCAGCTGATTTAGAGCCAAACATATTTGATCTTTCTCTACCCGGAATCCCGTGTAGGGAAAAGCCTGAGTTCAGCAGAATATCAAAGTCAAAATTCTTTATTCTTTCATTAATTTGGGCTGAATCAGCTGTTCTTAGCTTCACATCAATACCGATTTGTTTAAGATTTCTTACAAAGGAGAGTCCAACTTTCTCAAAAGCCTGTCCATCATAAAGTATTTCAATGGTCATTCTTATTCCTGTTTTTTCTTGAATCAGTTTATTATTTTTCAGGATCCAACCAGCTTCCTTTAATATTCTCAATGCGATTCTTACATTTTCTCTTATGTTACCAGAGCCATCTGTCTGAGGGAGCACAAAGGGGGAAGTAAAGAGTTTCTCTGGAAGTAGATCTTTAAACTTGTTTAGGATTTTTAATTCTTTTCCACTTGGGGCTCCACTTGACGCAAAGGAAGTGCCATTGAAGTAGCTATTAGTTCTTTTGTAGGAGTTGTAAAAGAAATTTTTGTTCATCCATTGAAAATCTAGAAGATATCCCAACGCTCTTCTGACCTTAAGATTTTTAAAAGGCTCTCTTCTTGTATTATAAGAACATGCTACGATACCGGGCGGCATGACGTTGGGTATTTCTAAAAGAAGAACGTCTCCATTTTTGACGGCAGAAAAATTGTATTCAGTTGCCCAAAAATTTGCTCTGTTTTCGTGCCGACAGTCAACTTTCCCGGCCTTGAACGCGTGAAAGTCCATGGTTGGAGATCGAAAGTAATCATATCTAATTTTGTTAAAATTATAGAGCCCCTTTAGCGCCGGTACTTCTTGCCCCCACCAATTTTTAATTCTTTCGTACGTTATTGATAGCCCGGGATCTAGCTTTATAATCTTATATGGACCAGCACCTAAGGGGGGAAGCAAAGTTGTTTTTTCAATGTTACGGGTCTCGTAATCCTTCTTTGACAAAATGATAAGATGCGTCCCAATCCTGAAAGCAAATTCTTTGTCTTCTTCTTCAAAAAATGTAAATTTTACCGTGTGGGATCCACTTTTCTCAACTGCTTGCACTTTTTTGAGGGCTGTTCTAAATCCTGGAGCATGATTCCTTTTCAGTAACTCAACCGTAAAAATCACGTCTTCGGGTGTAATAGGAGTCCCATCGTGAAATGTAGCATTTTTTCTTAGTTTAAAGGCTACCCATTTATTGTCAGAGGATAGCTGCACACTTTCAGCGATATAGCCGTATAGTGTATATTGCTCGTCATAAGATTTAGTGAGAAGCGTTGCTCCAGTTAGATATACTCCTGCAGCAAGCAATCCTTTTACGGTGTATGGATTAAGATTATCAAAGCTATAGTGAGGGGTTCCTCCTATGGTGCCGGGAACGGACAGAACCAAAGAACCTCCTTTAGGAGCATCAGGATTTACGTAATCAAAGTGCTTAGCTTCAGGGCCGTATTTTGGTGTCCCAAACAAAGAAATTCCATGAACTTCTTTCGACGCTTCAGGGGGCAGAGCGTAAGCTGTTGATAGGTTTAGTGTCGTGAGGAATAAAATATATATAAAGTAACGAACAGAAAAAGGGGTCCCTAACACAGCAACCGCTCCAAACTTTTTATGGTCTGCGGAGGAGAGTGAGATGTAGATTTTGCAGATTGCTCAAGCCTATTTATTGTTTCAATTGCCGCCGTTAACTGTGGTGTGGTCCAGGACTTGATATAGTATGGGAAGGATCTTTTTTGATTCAAGCGCAATGGTGGTGTGAGAGTTCTTAAAGCTTGATCAATCGAGTCTCCCTTAGAGACTTGGGAGTGGGCTTGAATGAGTCGCATTAGAGAGGCAGATAGGACGCGTAAGACGGGAATAGAGTCACTATTGCCTGTGGGTAATGCGTCATAGGCTTTATAAAATTGTTTAATATTCTTTTTAAGGTAGGCATCAATAAGATCTTCATAGGTGGATTCATTGGTTGGGAAAAGCTCTTGGATAGAAAGAGGATTCTCAGATTTATAAAGAGAAAGCTTTTCTAACTCCATTCTCATCAAGAAAGGAGCTTGAATAAAGCGCTCCACTAAAAAGTTAGTGGCTTCTTGTGGCAAGTTTAGGTTAAAAGATTGTATCTTATCAATAACATAGGGGCGATCTAGTTCAAAACAGGTTAGGGCCCCAAGGAATGATTCTGACTCAAAAAGTTTGCGCAAGGATGAGGTTGCTCTTAAATAGGAGGACTCCAGGAGCACAAGTTGGCCCTCTGGAATTTTAGACAAAGGGTCCGATAGGGTTTTGGTGAGGGAGTCCGTAGCTCCTTTGATCAGGATGGGCACTTGGTTAGAAAAAAGACTTGGCATAGATAGTTTGGTGATAAAGCCTTCTGGGTCCGACTTTACATGTGCCGCGGGTATTTCTTCGGCACAGGGCTCTGTGGAGGAAAAAGAAAGATACTCTTTGATGTAAAAGGCGACAATTTCTGGATCACTCCCATGGAACAGAATCGATTTAACCAGCTTTGGATTACGTTTAAGGCCCAGAAATGAAAGTCGCATGAGTGTCTCTATCGCTGTGTATTATGTTCACTCTCTAAGTCTTAGGAAAATCTCACTGAAAATTCAACCAGAAGTGCTCCTTGAGGTCCTTTTAAATTTGTCACAGATGAGATGGCGTGAATAACTGCTTGATAAATAGAGATATGCTTTTCTCGCTATGTCTTTATTCTGCTCCTCGATCTGACTTTTCTAAGATAGGGTTGATTTCGGGTACAACAGATTGAGAGTGATGATGCTGAACTTTAAAGGGTCTACAATTCTTTTCATCATTTTTGTCTTGGTCGGATGTTCCAACAATTCGAGTCGGGAACGCTTACAAAAGTATATGAATGAACAAGAACAGGATTTGGCATCCCTAGGGATGGGAGGGGAGGAAATTTCTGTGGTCAAAGGAGGTGTGTTTGAGGAAAAGATCTCTAAAGAAAAGACAGTTCCTCCTGAGGATAAACTCCCAACAACCCTTGTGTCCATAGGATTAGATGGAGAAGTGCCCTTAAAGGATGCTCTTATTGGATTGTCTGAGGCGGCAGGGGTAGACATTGAAATCTGTCCGGAGGCTGTGGAAAAAGTCACTTTCTTTGCAACACAGCGCCCCTTTCGCAATGTTCTGTCGAGTCTTTGTTCGTTAGGGCATTTGCGGTACAGCTTTTCTGGAGAGATCCTTAAAATAGTTCCAGATAAACCCTATGTTCTTACGTATTCTGTACCATTCTTATCCGTCGCAAGGGAGGAAGAAAATCATCTCTCCGTTGCGACAGATGTTTTCGCCTCATTTGATGGCGGGGGCAAAAAAATGGATAATGGATCTCATAGCATTCTGAACAGCAAAGTACGCATCGATTTTTGGGAAGAGATCTCCAATGTTCTGGTGAAACTTGTAAATGATTATGCTGGCAGTGGAAAAGTTGGGGGGAACAGCGGCAATACTGATAAGGGGACGGCGGAATCCAACTTCACGCTCCACCGACAAGCAGGTTTGATTACTGTGTCGGGGTCGAGCCTCCAACATGAAATGGTAGCAGATTATTTAAATAAATTAGAAAGAACGATTTCGACTCAGGTTCTCATTGAGGCGAAGGTTATCGAAGTGTGTCTTCATGATCAGTTTAAAAGCGGGATAAATTGGAAAACACTTACATCTGGAGACCTTAAAGTAGCAGTGCCCCTGGTTGGATCTTTAGATGTACGAAATGCCTCAGATATGAGCAGGCGAAATTTTGGCCCTAAAAACATGGTAACAGTGGGGGTTGATGGAAAGAGTGTTTCAGCTCTTCTGCAGTTTATAAAGACCTTTGGCGAGTTGCGCACTCTTTCCAATCCTCGGATGACGGTTCTAAATAATCAGCCGGCGGTTCTCAAAGTGGCAGAGAACAAGATTTTCTTTCGGATTAAATACGATCGGCATTATTTGCCAAGGTCTCATGACAAAAAAGAACAATCTGATTGGACGACTGTCCAGAGTGAGGTTCAAACAATTCCTGTCGGTTTTGTCATGACGGTGCAACCGTCAATAGATATTGAAAAGCAAACGGTTATTTTGACGTTACGGCCGACAGTTACCCGCGTGACTTCTTTCCAGGAAGATCCAGCAGTTTCGATAGTGTCCAATAATAGCGTTACGTCGGTAATCCCCGTTGTTGAAATTGGGCGCCTCTATCAAGCATGATTTTGTCACAACCAGCAATTGAAGTCGCATAATTTTGAGCAAGAGGAAGGGATAAGGGGTGTTTTTCTCGCTTTAGTGCCTCTATTAGCCCCTATTTCTTAGATTTTGGGCATGCT
>JABJFC010000041.1 GCA_018662925.1 Alphaproteobacteria bacterium
TAAACCCAGGGTTAGAATAACTTTTAGCGCTTTGGGTCAATTTAAAAATTTAACACCTAAAAAAATTCACTCTCGATCGGAAAAACTGCTTCCCTTCACACTAGAGGGAGAAATTTAATTTTCTATCGCGGATTTTGGGTATGTGGTTGAAATTTAACCACCATAATTTTGCTGTATTATTCTATATCAAATGGTTATTAGATTTTTTTGGGGAAATTTTTGAAATTCTTGTCTGGAAATTTTACAAAATAAATTCTGCTAAGGAATGATTAACTTACCCCACTAAATCAAAAACAATTGGAACACGCACGGAAGCGATGATAAAATTCTTACCCTGTTTTGCTGGACAAAACTTCCAGCCCCTCACCGTTTCAATGGCAGCTTCATCTAGGATTCGGTGACCGCTCCCGCAAGCCACCTTAACACTTTTCGTTTTTCCACGCGGGCAAACAATCACTTCCAAAACTACCTTCCCTTGCCATCCCTTCTTACGCGCCAACCGGGGGTAAGCTGGCTTTGGCGTTTTTGGGTTCCCCAAAAAAAATTGAGGAGGCGTGATCGCTTCTTCTATAATCTGTTTTCCAGTTTCGTAAAATGCATCCCTTGTTGGCTCAGGCCCTTTTGATAATAACGTATTTTTCTGTCTGTTTTTTTTCGGTACCCCAGTAGAGTTCTTGAGTACAGTCGTTTCCTCTATACCCTTAGATTGGGTGCTAAACACAATCTCAAATTGAGTTAGAATAGGTGTCTCCTGTAGAGACAGAAATATCCCGCCCCCCAAAACGACGCCATGAAATATAACTGATCCTAAATATGGCCAGACACGCATCAAAACTTTACTCCCATACCGGCGATAAAGGTTATCCCTGGGAGAGGATAGACATTATAAGTTCCCTGGGTCGTAGAGCTAGCAGTGCCATAGGAAAAATACTTCTTATTTAAAATGTTCTTAACGGCCACTTGCCAGTTGAAATAATCCACCGTTCCTTGCACCTTGGCATCAAGTAATGTGTACCCCGGTATTTTGGGCTGGGTGTTTTGATCATCATTATCCAAGCGTTTTTCTGTGACATAAGTCGCCGCAATTGAAAAATCTATATGCTTTTCAACATTCCAATAAGCAGCCCCGTTTAAAAGCAAGGGAGAGACTAATGGCACCTGCTTTCCTTTATTGGGCCCTTCTACAAATTTGGCATTAATATAGGTTAGAGATCCTATGAATTTAAGAGCATCTGTGACCCTGTAGGTCCCCGAATTTTCAATGCCATACCGAACAATATTCGGGAAATTCTCATTGGCAAATGTAGTTGGGTTAAAACGAATTTCGTTGTGGGTTTCCATAACAAAAAGGTTGGACTGATACCGTAAGGAACCATAGTCCCCTTTGATGCCAAAATCACCGTCTACTACTGCCTGAGGCTTTAAATTAAACTCTAGGCCAGTAGGACCTGTCCGTTCATCTATTTTAACAGCCCGAAAACCTCTACCCACCCGTCCATAAAGGGTCGTATGTACAGAGATGCCATGCTCCAATCCCAAATTAAGGGCATAATAAAGGTTTTCATCTTGTTGTGTTTGAGCTGCAATACGCTCCTTTCCAAAAAATTGAATAAATTGACCTCTGGTCCCTACCGTCAAAGTTGTCCTATTGGAAAGGGCAACGGTCTCTTGTCCAAAAAGTCCTATCTCTCTTTGTTGAGCACTATAAAGTCTGTCAGGGTTAGCAAATTCTGATGGCTTTCGATCTGATTGATAGGTAGAAAGCCGCAAATCTAGGCCCACCAACTGTTCGGATTCATTGCCAAATACGGTATGCGTCCGTTCCAATTTAGGCTTAACTTCTGCAGAAATCATATCCGTACTCATGTACGAGTTGAGGCCTGCGTTGGCATTCACTTCGAGAGCCTGATTGTTGAGCAACTTCAGACCACCTTCCAGTTTCAAATCGGCCGTATCGCTTAGGGCTTTTGTTCCCCCAAAAGATAGAGTTGCTTTTTTTCGTTTATCAAAGTCAGATGGCGTAGACGTGCCTCGAGGATCAGATGCAAATTGGCTCGAGCTAGAAGTCACTGTTCGCGATCCCGGCATGTTCAAAGTCTGTTGAAACATATCGGCTTTCACAAAGGCTTCTCCAGAAACTCCGTCATGATGCACCAACAAAGATACATCCTCTTGGGAAAGTTCGTTATGTCTTCGATATCCATCTTCTCGACGCGTACTTCCATAGGCCCTAAGAGAATATGGACCTAACTTCTTAGCTAGGGATAAATTACTCCCCCACAGCCCATAAGACCCCGCCAAGGCACCTAACTCCCCAGAAAATTCTTCCTTAGCTCTTTTGCGTGTTTTGATGTTAACAACTCCTCCAACGGCACCTTCTCCGTAGAGAACACTACCAGCACTGCCTCTTATCACATCAATTTTTTCCATATTGTCTGGGGATAAAGAGAGATAATTGATCCCTGTAAAATCCATTTCATTCTGTTGTAAGCCATCTACCAGAACGATGGTATTTTGACTGCTTACGGCTCCATGTCCTCTTAGGTCTAACGTATTCCGAGAGGGTGTCCCAAAAAAGTCTCTGGTTTGCACGCCCGCAATTTGATTCAAAATATCAGGAATTGTCGTGGCTGATGACTGGCGAATATCTTCCTGAGAAATAACCGTAACAAATGGATCCCGGTCACCCTCTTGCAGTGAAGTCGCCGTTACCACAATTTCCTGCATTTCCTCAGCTGATACAGCTGAAGAGAACAAAAATCCCGTGACAAGAATCATAAAAGAGTAGGTTCTATTACCCATAGGTCCCATCCACTTTAAAGTGTTACTTTGAACTGTGATGAACGGAATTATCGAAAGCATGAAACCCGACGTCACGGCAACCATATAAATTCGCCACCGCTTCGGATTTCCGGACCAAAAGATTATACCCCGTCTTTTGGATGGGCAACGCCCTGAATGGCAGGTCTCCTGGCTTGGGGGTCAGTGTCTCCCAACGTGCCTTCCCAGCGTTCATTTGGTCGCCAGTGGCATTTTGAGTTGAGAAACTCGCCCTTTACAGTTACGGGGGTAGCCATGGTTTTGCACCACGTTCCCGTTTAATCCCCAGTTGGGGAACCATCAGGTGATCCTCATATTAAACATTGTGAAATGGGAGTCAAGGCAGTCTAATTTTTGTTTTTATTTTCTTTCAGTCGCAGGATATCCCACGTTCTTTAGGGCTTCTTTAAGTTGTTTCACACTGACTTTACTTTTATCGTGGGTTACCACCGCCGTTCTAGTTTCCAGTGATGTCTCCACTTTGATAGCGCCTTCGATCCCTTCAAGAGTTTTGCGAACAATGAAGGGACAGGAGGGACAAAACATGCCTGGGACATCAAGGGTAACAACGTTTTCATTTGTCTGAATAGGCTGATCCACTGACTCTAAGCTCTCTCCACGGGCCTCAAAAATAAAACCGCTTGAGAGAAAAAGTACTGCCAGTAGATTGATAAAAACTATTTTTCTCATGATACAGATTCCTCCAAAACTAAAATTTGTCGAGAACTAAGGGAAGTACGTATGGGTAGGCAATGACAAAACCAATAACAACCATGGCAATCCATAGCATGATTTTGTTAAGAGTATTTGACCCAGGAACTGCGCAATAGGAGCCCGGCGGACAATCTTCTGGTTTTGGCTTTTTGTATACGTTCCAAAAACCTATCCCCACACTGACTATGGCAAGAATTAGAAAATATATTCTGTAGGGCCCAAGTGCACTAAGATTTGCAAGCCACGCCCCTCCTATGCCGAGTAAAAACAACAATAATGGTACAATACAACATAACGTAGAAGCTAATGCTGAAAACAGTCCTGTTCCAATTACCCAACGGGTTTTGTGGCATTTTTTAAGAGGCGATTTCAATAGTGTTACTCCTCCTCTCCAATGATTTTTGAGTGTGGATGAAAAGCCTTAAAAGCAAAGGCAAAGGTAACAACGTGCACTACATCCTCATACCCTTGCGACGTTTTACGTTGAACCACCACATTTCCGACATCACGCCCTTTGCTAATATCTTGGGCATCCAAGGCCGAATTTTGACCTTTGGACCAAGTTAAAGTCAAATCTCCCTCCACAATTTTTTTCTTTTCGCGCAGAAGAGCCATGGACCACGCTTTGTTTTTCACTGCAACTACACGTGCCAATGGGGGCAAATTCCCTTCATATTTACCTTGATACAACATAGGAAACTTGCTTCTATCATAGCCCACATAAGGATTTTTCCCATAGGGCCTTTCTGTGGATGAAGCGATCAGGACCTTGCCTTTAGGATATCTTTTTTTAAACATAGAAAAAGCTTCTAGTCGCGACGGTAAAAATTCTAGCTCCGTCCCCATCATTTCGCCCACAATGGCCTTGCCTGTAAATTGTTGCCACCAGCTTTCCGTGAGCCGATCATACATCAACAAATCAGAATGTCGGAGATTCCCCGTGGTCCCAAACTCTGTCGCCTTCCCTTCGACAACTCTCTTAAAAACGATAGCGGTGTTACAAAGAGGACAATAGGTGATGAGAACCGGTTCCTTTGCAACCGTATCATTCACAATTTCGTGAAACATTAATATACGCACGGGATACGCACGAACATCACCTTTGTAATCAAGGGTAATAACGGGCTCCGTTTCTGCCAAATTCTTAATTTCCGATACAGGCTTAAATTTGGGATCATCAAGGGAGGGAATCCCATCCTTTGGAGGACCTCCTGACATAATTTCATCCAATGGAATCGAATGCTTT
This sequence comes from Alphaproteobacteria bacterium, assembly GCA_018662925.1. Lineage (NCBI taxonomy): Bacteria > Pseudomonadati > Pseudomonadota > Alphaproteobacteria > Alphaproteobacteria bacterium. Next base: position 4,781 of record JABJFC010000041.1, read on the forward strand.
GAAAAATCGGTCTTTGGCCATTCCTTTTTCCAGTGAGAAAGGGGTGCAGATATGGATGACGCTGGCATTAGAAACAACGATAGAATTACTACTATAAGGCCATTTTTCACTCTATTTCCCCCCCTAGATAAAGAATTAAATTATCCAAGCCGCTCGTTTCATTATATACTAAGATCTGGGAAAGCTAAATAGGCGCATCCTACCCAAAATCCGCGATAGGAAGTTACATTTCTCCTTCAAGTTCAAGGGGACGCAGTTTTTTCGATCGAGCGCGAGTTTTTTTAGGTGTTAAATTTTTAAATCAGCAATAATTGACCCAAAGCGCTAAAAGTTACTCTAA
>JABJFC010000042.1 GCA_018662925.1 Alphaproteobacteria bacterium
TACTCGCAAATGCAACAGATTAGGCTAAACATAACGGCTCTATCTGGTTACACTTAAATTGGTTCCATTGCCTTACAGGGAATACTTACATCTTATTATTTAGTGAATGGGCTGCTCTGTGCAATTTTTGGATATAAACCAAGGGTTAGAATAACTTTTAGCGCTTTGGGTCAATTTAAAAATTTAACACCTAAAAAAATTCACTCTCGATCGGAAAAACTGCTTCCCTTCACACTAGAGGGAGAAATTTAATTTTCTATCGCGGATTTTGGGAGTTCATATGCGGTATTTAGCAAAGAAGATCATGGACAAGAATCTTGAGCAAGTTGTTGCACCTGATTTTTATAGTAAGGATTTTCAACGTTATTCAGAAGAACTTCCAACGTATCAAAGAGACTGCAAAAATTTATTCGAGATGTTACCTGGCTCAACTCTTGATGATAGTTCACTGAGCTACTTAAGAAAAGTAAGAGAATTTTTAGAATCCTCCACAAAAGACTATAAAAGAATTTCGTTTCAGATTGAACAAAGAGCAGAAATAATTGGAACTGTGCTAGCAGGAATAAGCCAGGTAGAAAATGAAGATGTAGAGGAGACAAGAGAAGGTTTCTCATTAGCAACTAACGAGAAATTAATAGTTTTACTTTCGAAAATCGATCAACTTGGAAATCTCTACTTTAATGCCATCGGTGTACTAGAAACTGCACTAAAAACTCTTACTGGTATTCTTTCAAGAAAAAAAGAAGCTATTGCAGGTTCTGACGCATCTGTTGAATAACTTGAGTAAAGTAGGTACACTCCTCAAAAACAGTGGGGGATGAAGTGTTTCAAATTTCGTAATACTGCTACGCTGTTTTTAAGGAATTCTGCTCGTCTCCTGAGGCCATTATGATGTTTGTTTACATGGAATTGCCGACTTTCCCTGAGCTGTCGTAGCCTAGAAGAAATGATAGCCATATGTGATGCTTCTTATTGATCAGTCAACGTTACAAAGATGGGTTCAGAATTTTGTTCCTCTTCTGAAACACGAATTCAAAAGCGTACAAGGCCTGGCAACTGTAGTTACTGGATGCATTTTTTTAGCCATTTCTATACTTTTTGTTTCTATAGTAGGGGCTTGTGTGCAATGATAATATGGTAAATTATTACATATTTAGTTCGTTGAAATTGATTAGGTTTTTGGTGAAAGAGAGGAGCTAGCTATGAGAATTTTTGGTTTAAGGCTGATGGTTGGCGTGTGCATGCTGTGTTTTTCTGCGTTAGGGAATGCGCAGGGCGGAGATTCCAGCGGAACATCTGAAGATGAAAAGCTAAAGCGTACTTCTTCTGTGCTTGTAAACCCTTCAGGATTAGGGGGTCCATCGAATGCCGACAGTACGATTCCAACATGGTCTACAGATAAAAATGAAGCTAGAAAGCAGCAAGCTGAATGGGCTAAAGCACAAGTGAAACAACTTAAAGAAAGAATGAACGCTGTCTTGAATCCCACAGATCCAAAAATTATAGAAATGCATAGAGTCGCGCGAGAGGGAGCTATTAAGTCTCATTATTTAATTCCAGATGGGCATGGAGATTATATGCCAAACCCAGCAGTTTTTGGAGATAGGAGTTGGGTGACTGCAGGTAGTAGAAATCATAAAACTTCACACTAAAACAAATCCCTGCATACTGTGTGTTTATTTAGAAAATTAGTTTTTAGATTTTTAATGTTTTATCACTTTAAAATACCATTTTATGCGGCAATATTTCCATCGATTTTTTAATATGCCTAATTTTATCATTCAATTCTAGTTACACTTTTGCGCTATCTATTGAAGAGGTGGAGGAAGTTGAAGGTTTTTTGTATAAAGTCCAATCAGCCTTTAAACGAAGCTAACTTCCTGGATGAGAAGAGTGTTTTATGTTAGGAGAGAAAATAATTTTTCTCAACTTCGTTCATTTGCTTTAGATGGAGAAGGCGTCTTTATAGCGAAAGCTTTAGAGGAATTAAGTGGGCTAAATACAATAATCTTTTCTTATTCCTCTACAAAGAACATTAGAAAATTGACAATACATTAATTTGTTGTACAGTGAGATTATTATTTTTGACCGCTTTTTACGAGTAAAAGAGGTGTTTGCCATGAAAAAATAGCTTGAACGTAGAGATTGTTTCATGCGTGCTGTGTTTTTTCGCTTTAGTCAGAGCAGAATAGATAAGAAGAAAGAGAGTCGTCATGAGAAAAAGATTTTACTTTTTTGCTGGAGGTGCAACAGTTTGTACTCTTTTGCTATCGTTCGAAGTGGACTCAATGATGAAATACAAAACACCCGGTAATGATGATTTTAACGTAAAACAAGGAACAGGTTTGGTGCCTCCAAGTCGCAATAGACCTCAGAAGATGAAAGTGCCCGATTCCGATCTAGGGACGCATTACACGGATGAAGATGGTCGACCTTTTTATGTTAAGGGGACTGATGCGGCCGGGACAGAGACTCAGAAACTTGAAGTTGTTAACGGGTAGTTGTTGAAGAAAGCTTCAGGGTTTTGATTATATAGATACCAATCTAAGATGAGAGCACGGGGGATCAGAAAGCTTTATAGTGTGCGATGTCATGCTATATCAACTACAAGATTATTAATGTTCAAAATGAAACTTAGATCATTACCTACCCGACAAGTGAATATCCTTCTACTGGGTTGGGAACGACTCTAATGATGGGTTCTGTTTCGAATCTCGAGCGGTGGTTCAAGGTATTTTCGTAGTTGTGCTCTTTCTCAAAAAATTTCTTATGCAATGTCATAAACTCTTCCATGCCAGTTTTTACCTCAGCTATTGGAAAATTCCATGCAAGTTTTTTCATGTCGTTTTTATTCTCAACGCCGAGCTCCAAGATTGCACCTCCGCCGGCTTTAAAGTGGCTAAATATAGAAATGCCATCTTCAAGCCCACAAGCTTTCTGTTTCATACGAATCACGTCAGATTTCTCAAGACTGCTCCAGGGAAACATTACGCGTTTAGTGCTCATTAAAATGTCTAGGGAGGGATCTTTTTCAAAGAGTCCTTTCTCTAGGTATATTGCTCCCCACTCATCATTTGACGAATATATTGATGCCTTGCATCTAGAAGTAACGATCCCAAAGGAAACGTACTTAAAACCAATTGCAAAAAAGTGTTTGGTTACCTTTGAAAGTTCTCTATTTTCAGGTAATATTCTTACTTCATATTTGCGATTATGGCTCATACCGGAACTCCATAACAACCCACTAAAAATGATCACCAAAGCATATGCTAATAAGTTAAAACTAAAAGCATATTCGCAATATAATATCTATTCATTTTAGATGAGTATTTTCAGTATGTTAGTATTATTTTGAGATAATAGGTATACATATTATGCATTTCTATAAGAGATAGATCTTTGCATTTTATGTATATTACGCAGTTCATTTTAAGCTCATAACATTTCAAAAAAACTTGTATACGGAATCCTTTCTAGTGGTCAAATGTTCTTAAAATCCCTTATTTTCTCACGTTTTTTAGCACGGTTTCTTTGATCTGAATTTTATTACAAGAGAAAAAAATTGAGGTATTATGTCTCTCCTTTATTTTCGACAATCGGGGCGAGATAGCTGATAAAAAAAGTTTTTAAATAAAGTTACAATTTGAAGGATGTTGAGTTCTACCTCTCAAGTAGTTAATAGAGCATCCTCCATATGTTACTTCGGGGTGGGGTGTTGCCTTTATTTAAGGTAGCCCCATATTTTTATATAGTCCTTCTCTGAGGGATTGTTGTAGAGGATTTCAACGCTTAGATTCTTTTTTTGCGAAACATTTCCCCTTTAGAAGACAGCTCTGTGCCAGATGATAGGAGCACAGAATTTTAGAGAAAAATCATAAAAAATAGGTTGCTCAGTAGCACAGTCTTTTAGGTTTGTTGCCGTTAGGGTGTAGCGTCCCTTTGTTCCTGGAGATAGGATACGTACAACAGTATATCCTTCCCGATCTGGGTGGTCGAAAATGCAGAGACGCCCATAATACAGTTTGGCATTTTGTGAGGTGATCTTGAAACCTCCTACCATATCTCCTCTATTGATGTATGGGGCATTCACATCATCTTCAACTTGCGTAACGACATGAGAAGGTGAAAGAGATTCAAAAAAGATGATTTCTTGAGAAAGAGTCTGCGTTGTTGAATATCCAGAACATGTTTTAGCATGCGGTTTTGTAGAAAAAACTACTGGCGAAGGAGGGAGTTTTTCGAGAATCCACTTTGTAGAACAGAAAACTCCGTTGTTTCTGAACACTTCTAGTAAACTCAAGAGGGCGTCTTGTCGGGGACGATTTTGTCCAAGTTCCCATGTCGTAAGTTTCATAGATGATAAGTTATGTTTTTTACAAAAACTCGTTCTGGAAGGATCACAAAAAGTGCGGACAGCACGGATCCTGTCACCGATTGTATCCAGGCTGCCAGGAAAAACAATGGGAGCCATATTTTTTGGTAACAACAGAATTCTCCTATTCTCTGTTTTAATGAACATATAAGGCTCAAACACACAAACAAATGTGGCAACCATCGATTAAAGGCGTGATATCACAATGCCGGTATACAATTCAAGTCAGATTTTATCGGAAACACCGTCCGCATTACTAGGCGCTCTCTTTCTCTCAAGATAATAACGTTGTATTAAGCACCTTGAAAACTTAGCACTCCTAGAGAGAACTGTTTTAGAAACATATTAGCCTCACGTGAGGACGCTTACTCTAATATATTGCGCTAGTTGTGATTGAATCGATGGTGAAGCCGCCCGGCATAATTGGTAATAAATGCTAGCAAACAGTAATACAGGTACATCCAAAATATTGGCATGCTTCTAATTTTTATGAAAAAGCATATAAAACAAATCCATATTTTCTAAATGGAGCTCTCAACAGCGCTGGTTTTAAACTCTCATGTGTCACCTCGTACGCTGTGGATGCCTGGAATGAATTCAGGCACTTTTTTTTGTCCTAAGTTCTTTCCAGAAATTCAATCATATCAGGAAGTAATCTGGCTCTCCTTCCTTGCTGACTATAGCATTGGACATCTAAATGGTGTTTTTGCTAGACACGCCCAATTTTCCTATATACGTTTTTGACGAAAGTTTTAAATGGGGAATACAGATATGAAAAAATTTAAATTTAATAGACTTATTTTGTCCACATCCGCGGGACACATCTTGGAATATTATGACACGACGCTTTATGGGTTTTTTGCCGTCCTCCTTGCGCCGATGTTTTTTCCGGCTGAAAATCCGGCCATTGCAACCATTTGTAGTTTTATTGTTTTTGCAGCCGGTTTTGCCATGCGTCCCTTTGGAGGGATTGTTTTTGGTCATTTAGGTGACAAATATGGCCGTAAGGTCGCTTTTATGCTTTCTATAGCTCTAGTTACTATTCCCACACTGGGAATAGGGTGCTTACCGTCATACTCTACCATTGGACTCGCGGCCCCTATCTTGTTGATCCTGTTTCGCCTTCTTCAGGGGATTTCTGTTGGGGGAGAGTACGGTGGAGCGGCTATCTTCATTAGAGAGCATGTTAAGAAGGAACAAGCAGGGTTTGCAGGCAGTATGCTTGCTACGCTGGGGTTTGTTGGGGCTCTTGTTGGGACACTCTTGGGAAGGTATATTCACAAGAACTGACCTTCCGTCCTGGGGATGGCGCATCCCCTTTATTGTTGGGGGTGTTTTTGGTTTAGGCATATTTTTATTAAGGAGGAATTTAACGGAAACTCCCGCGTTTGAGGATATTAAAAGCAGGGGGAAGATCGTAAAATTGCCAATTATTTCTGTTCTCAGAAAGCGCCCAATCAGCATTCTTCGTGGTATCGGTATTGGCGTTAATACGGTTACCCCATTCTATCTGGCTATTATATATATGAACTCAGTTTTAAAGGAACGCTTTCTACTCGAATCGACTGAGATTTTAGCGTGGAATACTGGGATTATAGCGCTTTGGATTCTGCTGCTACCGATAGCAGGATACATTTCCGATAAAATTGGCAAATACAAGTTAATGGCCATTTCCGCAGCTGCAGCTCTGATCGTAGCCTATCCTGCATTCTTAATGGCGCATAACTCAACCTCTATTTACACACTCCTAGCATTCCAAGTGCTTGTGAGTGTTATAAGCAGTTACTTTGTGGGCCCTTGTTCCGCAGTATTACCGGAGCTTTTTCCACCTGAGGAACGCTATAGCGGCTCTGCATTCAGCTATTCACTAGGGGTTGCAGTATTAGGAGGGACGGCTCCTCTAATAGTAACTTCGCTGGTGAATCAAGGAATCCAAATGGGGCCAGCCATATATCTTATGTTTTCCAGTATTGTTGGATTTATAGCCGTTTATAAGGTTAAGAGTCGGAAAAAAGAGAAAATGCATTCTGAGATGTCTTATAAAAAGGCGGCGTAGGGGAGAAATTTAACATCCTCCACTCGTCACATTATGAGGATGATTGGCTTTGGTCTTCTTTCAGATAGAATTTTTCCCTCAACTGTCTATATTCGTACTAGTTCTGAGTTTGCTCTGTCGAGAGGCTCAGACGTTTTTCGTGAACTTTTTGGCCATTGCTCGATCTTACTCGATAAGAATAATACTGAACTGTTTCAAAGTGGTGCTCTGTCACATCCGCACTAGCAGCATGCACAGAGTAAACTCTTAGATGTGCAATAGCGAAGAATTTTTAATGGGCAGTAGTTAGCCTTTAGACGTTGTGTATACTCAAGTGCCTCAAAACATGTTCCACCCTTGCTTAGCATCATTAAGTAAGTGTAGTCGTACTGATCAACGCTAAAAACACAAACTTCATTTTGGCTTCGATAAAATAATAAATGTGTAGCAGAAGAGTTGTTTTTTGCATTTTTCTTCACATTTTTTTCTAGTTTTTTATCATCAAAAGAGTTTATTTCAAAATCTGGAATGAGATTAATAACAGGACACTTATACTTTCGGAGTCTGACTGAGGGCTGAAATTTAAGAATCTGTTTTTTATTACGGAGAAAACTCAAAAGCTTGCGGGAGTCAAGAGGGAGGATGTCAGGTGCAATTTCTCTTAAAGAAGATGCATAGTCCCAGTCAAAACGTGCTATACATTCTATGAAGTCTGGAAATTCAAGTAAGCGGGGCTTCAAAAAGTCTGGAAACTCAATGCCATACGTCAGATAACTAGGAGTTTTTGGGGGGAATATTTTTACGAATTCGTTGGAAAGACTTCGAAACTCATTTTCTCCAATGGAAACCAAAGTGTTTTTATATGTACGAGACAGCAATGCATAAATTCGGTTCTGCACTGTGTCTAGAGAAACCTTTTCTCCAGACTGCAATGATTCCTCACTGAATAGGCGTTCTAGAAAGTCATTCTGTATTTGATATAAACTTCTCATAGTCATTGGCAATTGCCTGCGCTTTTTTTGCTTCATTTTCCAAAATACTGATGGATGGAAGATAACCATCCCACTCTATTATAGTTGGCTTTTTCCCGATAATACTAATGGCCGTCGCATATAGTTCCCAACTTTCTTTTGAAATATTAGTGTCATGAGAATCCACTAATAAATTGTCTTCGCTTTTGGTATAACCTGCAATGTGGTACTGAAGAACGGCATCCCTGTTTAAGTTCTTAAGGTAAGCAAAAGTATCCTTTTTAAAATTATTACAACATATAAGGAGATTACTGATATCCAACAGAATCTTACAGCCAGTTCTTTCAACCATTTTATTAATAAATTCCCACTCTTCGTATGTCGATTCGTCAAAAGCGAATGTACTAGCAGAATTCTCCATTAATAATGGAATACCCAAATAATTCTGTACAGTATCAATGTTTCGACAAATTATATCTAAGGATTCTGAATTATACGGAAAAGGAAAGGGCGCTGGGTAGAATTTTCCATCTATACCTGACCAACTTATATGCTCAGAGAAAAATGAAGGATTCAACCAATCCAAAATTCTCTTTGCTTTTATCAGCTGTTCTTTAGACACAGGATCAGCTCCTGCCATGCTAAAGCCTACACTATGCAAGCTCAAATTATAAAAATCTCTGATTTTTTCAAACACATTCAAAAAAGGGGGAGGAATATCAATAATCTTTTCTAAATGTATCTCAACAAAAGGCACTTGAACCTTTTTGCTAATAAAATCAACATAATGCTGGGGGTGGACAGCGACCCCGACATGCTCGGATACATTACGAAGCAACTGTCCCATATAAATTACGACTTATGGTTTTGCTTTAGAGATTTTGTACAAGTGTTGGCACAACTGCCATTTTGAATTGAACCAAGCTTAACGGCTGACTCGTCTGCTGCAACAATAAGATCTTCTAACCTATATTTCACGGTTTCTTGCTTTTTTTTCATCATATTCACTCCTTTTTTTAGCTGTAGTAAAGTGCCCCCCTCTGTCTAGACCAAAAATCACAAGAGTTAAGTGAGACTCCTCCTTCTTACAAATTGATAGGTTGATCCAGTTGCTGCTGTGGAGCCTGTGGGTATGTTGGTAACTTTCCTTCAAAGTTATCAACATACCCAGCAGGCTTAGAAAAATGCGGTTTTTCGGGATGTCTCCCTCCAACAAGGGATATGCCATGTACATCAGCTGGCGTTTTGTATCCCAAGCTTTGATGAAGCCTCCGGTGGTTATAGAGAGCAATATATTCCTTGAGGGACTGACGAACCTTGGCTAGGTTGTCAAAGCTGTGTAGGAGAAAGTGCTCGTGCTTTAATGAGCGCCAGAACCGCTCTATGATCACGTTATCAACCCATCGGCCTTTACCATCCATGCTGACCTTAACACCTGCCTCTTCCACACGTGTTATCCAATCCTTGGATGTGAACTGACTCCCTTGATCCGTATTCAGTATTTCAGGGGATCCATATGCCAGAGCTTCTTCCAACATCTCTAGGCAGAAAAAAGTATCCATCGTATTAGAGACCCTCCAAGCAATAATGTAGCGGCTATAAACATCAATCAGCGCAACGAGATACCCAAAGCCTGAGGATAGCTTCAAATAGGTGATATCTGTTGCCCATACCTGATTAGGAGCTGTGACTTCCAGGCCCTTCAATAAATACGGATATAGCTTATGGCCCGTATCCCGTATTGTTGTACGAGGCTTTGGATAGAGAGCCTGTATATTCATTTCGCGCATCAAGCGTAAAACTTTCTTCTCATTAATATCGTGATCTTGCCGACGTAACTCATGTGTAATGCGTCTGTAGCCGTAGAAGGGCATCTCAAGCCATAACTGATGAATGTCATTGGAAAGACTTGTATCCTTAGCATCTGAAACGTTTTGAGGCTTATAATAGAGCGTAGAACGATTCACAGACAAAATCTGGCATTGTTGCCTAACGCTCAATCTCACGCTGTTAAAGTCTACCATTTTTTGCTTCTCCTCTTGGGAGAGATCGTGCAACTTTTTTTTAGAAAATCGTTCTCAATCGTGAGCTCTCCAACCTTACGCTGCAAGACGGAAACCTTTTCCTCAGAATTATCGATAAGTTTAGAACTTCCCTCGAAGAGCTTTGTGAAATTTGATAGCGCGGAAGCTTTCCAGTTTTGAACTTGCCCCGGGTGTACATTATGTCTTGAAGCAATTTCTGCAATGGTATTTTCCCCACGAATCGCCTCTAAGGCAACCTGGGATTTAAAAGTTGAGGTATGTTTACGACGTGTCATTCCTTTTTTCCTTTCCTCTAATATAGAGGAAAAGTCTCACTTAGCTAGTGGTCCGGTTTCTGGGGGGCATTATA
>JABJFC010000043.1 GCA_018662925.1 Alphaproteobacteria bacterium
GAAAATGATGCTAGCTTCATAATAATATTTCTTAAGAAGGGGTTACGTTTTCACCTAAAGAGTGTAACCCTTTTTCTCTCCTTTTCCAGCTATTTCCTCGTACTCAGAGCTTTTTTGTTTCTCTATCTCGGATCTAGGGTCCTAGTATGCCATTCGAGGAAACCATATGACTGAAAAACCTCTTCCTAAGTGGAACGATCCCCTGGATTTTGAAGGTGAACTCTCTTCAGAAGAACGCCTTATACGGGATTCAGCCCGCGATTTCGCCCAAAACGAGCTATTACCTGGCGTCACACAAGCCTTTCGAACCGAGACATTTGATCAGAAAATTATGACGGAAATGGGCCGATTAGGATATTTCAGTGCCTCTCTTAAAACCAAGGAGAATCCGGATGCTTCCTATGTAGGATATGGACTTATTGCCCGAGAGTTAGAACGAGTTGATAGTGGCTATCGCTCAGCCCTTAGCGTCCAATCAAGCTTGGTCATATTTCCTATCAATACCTTTGGATCAGAGGCCCAAAAGAAAAAATATCTCCCAAAATTACTATCCGGTGAATGGATTGGATGTTTTGGCCTTACAGAACCTGACCATGGTTCAGATCCTAGCGGCATGCAAACTCGGGCACGCCGAGACGGCAATAATTGGATACTTAATGGCTCAAAAATGTGGATTACCAATTCCCCCATCGCCCACGTCTTTATGGTCTGGGCCAGAGATGAAGATGAAATCATAAGAGGATTCATCTTGGAGGAAGGAATGAAAGGGCTCTCCACTCCTCGTATTGAGGGAAAAATTGGTCTTAAAACATCCCCAACGGGGGAAATCCACATGGAAGATGTCGTTGTATCCGAAGACAATCTCCTACCAAAAGCCAAAGGCTTTAAGGCTGTATTTCAATGCCTCAATCGAGCCCGTCACAGCATTGCATGGGGCGCTTTAGGCGCTGGCGAAGCTTGCTGGCATATTGCAAGAGAGTATGCCCTTGATCGCCTTCAGTTCGGCAATCCCATTGCAAGCAAGCAGTTGATTCAGAAAAAGCTGGCTGATATACAGACGGAACTCACGACGGGCCTTCATGCTTCTTTGCGATTGGGACGTCTTATGGATCAAGGAACGATTACACCGGAAGGGATCTCTATGCTAAAACGGAACTCCTGCTTAAAGGCATTGGAAAGCGCCAGACTCGCAAGGGACATCTTAGGCGCAAATGGCATTGTGGATGAGTACCATGTCATGCGTCATATGGTGAACTTGGAAGCCGTAAACACTTACGAAGGCACCCAGGATATCCACGCACTCATCCTGGGACGAGCCCAAACAGACATTTCTGCTTTTTAGGAACCCCTATGATTATGAAGACAAATGAACAGCTTATATTGGTTGATGAGCAAGATTCTCCCACAGGAGAAATGGAAAAAATTGAGGCCCACGAAAAGGGGCTTCAACATCGTGCCTTTTCTATTCTCATTTATAACAAACATGGAGAAGTCCTTCTGCAAAAGCGTAATCCAAACAAATATCACTCTGGTGGCCTCTGGACCAACACATGCTGTGGACATCCCCGTCCCCATGAACGTACAGAACAAGCGGCTCATCGGCGCCTCCAGGAAGAAATGGGATTTCAATGCCCTCTCAAACACGAATTTGTCACATACTACAAAGTCGATCTGGACAATGGTCTGACAGAAAATGAAATCGTTCATTTTTACGCGGGCACCTTTGAGGGAGATTTTACAATCAATCCAGATGAAGTTGAGGAGTGGACATGGCTCCGGCTCTCTGATTTCAAAAACAACATATTGCAATCAAAAGATTATAGCTATTGGTTCAGCTTTTATCTCCAAAAGCATTGGGACCACTTATGTAGACTTGAGCAATCTTATAAGTGTTCTCCATTAGAAAAAGCGTAAGTTAGCCCTTTCATTCCCCTTGCGAATATGTTTGAGTTCAGTTGATAAATGATTTGTGAAAATTTGATTTGCAGGAGGAAATTAGGACCCATATGTATTCTGAAACAAGCAACTCAATCCGCGTTTCAGTAAAGCCCGTATTTTTAGATACGGAGTCGGTCCCTATCCACAATCATTTTTTGTGGGCTTACCATATCCGAATTGAAAACCTCAGTGAGGATACGATCAAATTATGCACCCGCCAATGGCGCATCACAGATGCTCATGGGGCTGACCAACACATCCAGGGAGATGGTGTTATAGGTCAACATCCAACCCTCAAACCAGGTGAGACATTTGAGTATGCCAGCAGTGCTCCTCTAAATACTCCCTCTGGAATCATGGGGGGAGAATATGGGATGGTCAATCAAAATGGTGAAATGTTTAATGTCAAAATCCCATCCTTTTCACTAGATAGTCCGTATCAAATGGTTTCCATACAATAGGAAAGTAATGCTTGCCTTCAGGCCAATTTTCTACCTCATTGGAATTCTACTCATCATACTATCTGGGGCAATGTTAGCCCCAACCCTAGTCGATCTTTTGTTGGTGGATTCCGACTGGGAAGTATTTGCGCTCTCTTCCGTTATTACAGGAACGATGGGCATCTTGATGTATTTAAGTAATCGCCCTTCTGGCCCGATTTCTTTAACCATAAGAGAGATCTTTTTCCTTACTACAGCAAGTTGGGTTTCATTGTGTGTGTTTGCCTCTCTTCCCTTTTTATTTTCTTCCCTTGATTTAAGCTTCACGGATGCCTTTTTCGAGGGAACATCAGCCCTTACCACCACCGGTGCCACCATCATCAAGGGGCTAGACGTAGCGCCCCGAGGCATCCTTCTCTGGCGAGCTCTTTTGCAATGGCTCGGAGGAATTGGTATTATCGTCATGGCATTAACTATTCTTCCCATCCTGAGAATCGGAGGCATGCAGCTCTTTCACAGTGAATTTTCCGATCGCTCTGAAAAGATTTTGCCTCGAGCTTCTCAAATATCTATTGCCATTTTCTCCACATATTTCTTGTTAACCCTCTTATGTGCCTCAGCTCTATGGCTTGCCGGCATGTTGCCATTTGAATCCATTTGTAATGGGATGACCACCATTGCTACAGGGGGATTTTCCACTTCTGATGCCTCTATTGGCCACTACTCAGATCCTGCCATAAAACTTGTGACCATCTTCTTCATGCTATTAGGGGGCAGCACGCTTATCCTCTTCGTTCGCTTTGGACGTGGAGATAGCAAAGCTTTTTTGGGAGACTCTCAGCTTCGAGGATACATATTCTTTCTCTTATCAGCACTCGCCATTATTGTAACCTATCACGTATTTCAGAATCCCTTAGATCCCTTTACCACCATTTTAAATACATCATTCAATGTCGTCTCAGTTCTGACCACCACTGGATTTTCTGTCAGCGACTACAGTGTCGGGACTAGCTTTGTGACCCTTGCTTTTTTCTTTCTCATGTTCATCGGAGGTTGTACCGGATCTACATCAGGTGGCATTAAAATATTTCGATTCCAAGTCCTGTTTGCCATTGCCCGGATGCATCTCAAACAGCTTAGGCGTCCCCATGGCGTATTCGTCGCGACATATAATGGAAAGCAAATTACCGAAAGTGTCTTTTCATCTGTTCTCACATTTTTCGCCCTTTATGGCTTAAGTTATGCTTTTTTGGGTGTCGCATTCTCCCTTACAGGTATGGATTTTCTAACAAGCCTCTCAGCTGCAGTTTCTGCCGTCAGCAACATTGGACCCGGGCTCGGTAAAGTTATTGGCCCAGGCGAGACCTACGCCCCCTTAAGTGATGCTGCAAAGTGGATCATGATGGGAGGGATGTTTTTGGGACGATTGGAACTTCTAACCATTATCGTGCTCTTCACACCTTCTTTTTGGAAAGAATAATGGCACACAAGAACGGTAAATATATACGACGCACTCTGCTAGGTTACGCTTGTATCTTATTGGGTATAATTGGAGGATTTATCCCGATTTTTCAAGGTTGGTTCTTCATAGCCCTAGGCCTAATCCTTCTCAAAGACCATCCCTGGGCCCAAAAGGTCCTGCTGTGGCTCGAGAAAAAGTCTCCCAGATTTAAGAAAGCCTATCTAGGAGCCGACACTGAAATAAACAAGTGGCTGATTAAATTTAAGTTAATGGAGAAGTAGGATAGGCTGAACGACAGAGATCTTCTTTGGAAAATATGATAGTGAAAAAAAGTCTCCTTACTCTTCTATTCTTAAATCTCTTTGCTTCTAGTTTCTCAAATGCAGAGGAAATAGGTATTTTCCTTTTGCCAAGTAAAGCCTCAGAAATGAAAATCCTCAAAAAAAGAGGGGATCTTTGGCAAAATTTAATAAAGGCTGGGGTTCAATGGAATAGAAAAGAAAACATTCTTCATTCTTCTATTTTTCAAGGCATTTTCAACAAAAAAGGCCTCCACAAATTGAAGAAAAAAATCCAAATTTTAGCAGAATCCTCCCAACCTATTTACATTCAATCCATTCCAAATTTGGAGGACACTCAAGAAAATATTTTTATGAACTTGGAATTAAATGAAGCGCTTAAAAAAATTTGTGATCTCTTTTATCAAGATAAACTATTCGAAATCAGAACTTCTGATAGAATATTGATGCAATTGACTAGAGATGTAGAGCAAGGCATTTCAGATACAAAACAAAAATTGCTCAAAAAATACGGCCTTCATTGGAACGTTCCTGAAACAGGATACAACCCCCATTTTACCCTGGCTTATGGAACCAAAAAAAATGCCTCTATTAAATCCACACTGAAAAAAGTTAAGTACAAACCACTTGATATCACTTTTGACCGTATTGGAATCGGGAAACTGGGGTATCATGGGAACTTACTCAAAGTATTGTATAGTTTCCCATTGGGAAAGTAGCTGGACTCTAAGCTTTTTTGCTCATGGAGAGTGCATTGCCACAGGCAACACAACCACAAACTTGTGGATGACCACAAATGTCACACCCACTAGTCTTTCTTTTAGCTTCTTCCATATTTCCTTCATGACAAACAGGATCTACTAACACTTCCAAATCTACACAATCCAAGCTTTTGGCCATTCCATTCCCAGAGTTGCCTGTCACACAAGCAGCACCTAAAGCAGATAGAGCAATTACCTTTTTTGACATGATTTTAATTCCTTGTTTTTATTATTAAACAGCTCACCTGTAATGGATTTTATCACGGTAGCTCTATTTTTACAATCTAGCCTCTTTTAAAGATGGCCGCGCCCCCTGCTTGGGGTTCAATGGTCCGCTGTTGCTTTTTATGAATTCTAAAACCTTCTTCAATGAGGGCCGATAGGAGATCAGTAAAGATGATCGGCTCTTCTCGTGCTTCCCACAAATAATAGGCCAAAGAACCCGGATAGGTGTTGACTTCATTGATCCAAATTTCACCGGATTTTTCGTCACATAGAAAATCCATACGTACAGCACCACAGCCTCCAAACCCGATAAAGGCCTTTTCTGCCCATTCCCGAATAGATTTTTCCTGGGCCTTTTTAAGTTCTGGAGGGTGAAAGACACGACTCTTCGACATAACTGAATTATCAACTGGACCCGACAATTTTGTCTCTAATCCTCCTGCCGCCAGATACTTATCCGTAAAACTCAGCAGCCCTTTTTCTCGGATAGGACGCTCGATGGCGGAGGTCAAAACTTTGCCAAAGGCCTGCGTCACAGCCACATTATATTCAACTAAATTGGGAATAAATTTTTCCACCACGGCACTATCGTCCAGTTTAAAAACGGACGCCAATGACGACTGAAGATCTTCTAGAGTCTCTGCCTTATAGACCCCCACGCTACTCCCCAAATTACAAGGCTTAACACACCATGGCCCCTCAACAGCTTTCATAAGCCGTGCAAGTTCTTTGGTATCTGAAAAAACACCCGTCTCGGGACGACTGATTTCAACACCTGGAACCGTCGGAATCCCCAATGCCGCAAACACACGCTTTGAAAAGTCTTTATCCATGCACACAGAAGAGCCCAAAACACGACACCCTGTGTAAGGAACATTGGCTACTTCGAGCAACCCCTGAATGGATCCATTTTCTCCCGTTCCTCCGTGGAGTGCAGGAATGACCATATCCACTTCAAAAATTGCTTTCTTCTTTCCCAAAAAAGATCCCTTTTGGGTTCCTTCTAAAACCAATTTATTTGTGTCTTCTTTTTTGTTCCAAGCAATTAAAGAGGTAACTGGATTCACTTGATATAGTTTAGATTTAGTCTCCGAAGACAAGAGATAATTTCTACGATCGAGGAGAGCCGACCCCGTATACCACACTCCTTCTGGTGAAATATAAACGGGCAAAGTGTCGAACTTGTTGCTATCGATGGACTCCAACGTTTGTAGGCCCGTCAACACACTCACATCATGTTCAAAAGATGTTCCACCAAAGAAAACTGCAACTGTTTTGCGATCTGATGTCATGGCGAGTCTCCTCAATACGAAAAAATCATTAGCCAACTGGCCTGTGCTAAGGTATTTTACCCTTCAGAAGTCATATACGTCCCACGGAGAAAAAACAATAGGGTCATGGGAAACACAAATGTAAAGACCTGCCAGGAAAATGGGGGAACGTTCTATGTCGAAACCCTCTCTGGCATAAAATCACCTTCCCTTCGCCTCGTTTGGCTCCCTGGATGGGCACAAAATCGCAATGCTTTCACAGCCTTTCAGCCTTTCTTTGAGAAAAGGGCCCTGAATCATTTTGTAGATTGCCCCGGATTCGGGGAAGCACCTGTTCCACCCAGTGACTGGGGAACAGAGGACTATGCTCAAGGACTTTCCCAATGGCTTTCCAAGGAACCTTCCATGCCAACCATTATCATTGGCCATTCATTTGGGGGAAGAGTTGCCCTCCAATTGGCCAATCTGTATCCAGAGTTGGTCCAAGGACTCGTTCTTATTGCCGGCGCAGGCTTAAAAAGACCGAAACCCCTGCGGATTAAATTAAAAATTTTCCGCTATAAGATCTTGGCAAAGGCTGTATCCGTCTTTGATCGTCTTTTTGGAACGCACCTTTTGCAAAAACTCAGGACTTCCTTCGGAAGCACCGACTACAAAAGATCGGGCCCTCTCCGCAATATCCTCGTCAAAACGGTAAATGAGGACTTGTCTACCGTCGCTGCCTCTATCACCCAGCCCACGTTACTTATATATGGGGAAAAGGATACGGAAACGCCACCTGAATATGGTGAAAGATTCCAAAAGCTCATTGCGAACGCTCAATTGCATCGCTTGCCCTTATTCGATCACTATTCCATTCTTGCTGGAGGCCGCTCACAAGTAACTTCTCTGATCGCGGCCTTTCTTGAAGGCTTTAACAAAAAGGATTCCTAATGGAAAATACGCTCTTTATCTCCCTCCTTATTCCCTTTGCCTTTGGATTTTTCAGCTTTAAGCGACTCCTAACATTCCTTCGCTATTTCCAACAAGAAGAATATGATGGGCAAAGGTTCTTGGCTTGGTGCGCTAGAAACTTCACAGTTGACCGAAAGCTCTCCCTTAGTCTGTTTGCCGCTTTTATCTTATTGCTGATCGTGCCTCCTTTTGATGAAGCCGATATCTATCAATTTACCTTTTCCCTCTTGTTCCTCTTTTTTGGTCTTCTCGAAAACAATCCCAGAAGTAAGGGGAAAAAGCCCCTTGTTCTTACAAAGAGAGCCACACGAATCTTGGTGCTTTCTCTTATTCTATCGGTCTTGTGTGCGTTTTTCGTCAGTTTCTATCTTCCCTTGGAAATAAAACAGACCATTGGCTGGCTTTTGCTTGTACAGCTGATTCCTATGTTCCTGCCCATTGCAAATTTTTTGCTCTGTCCGGTGGAAAAAGGAATTCAATGGAGAATCCGGAAGAAAGCTCTTCGTAAACTAAAAAAGCTAAGCCCAACCGTTATCGGCATTACAGGGTCCTATGGAAAGACCTCCACAAAGCACATATTGGGACATATCCTCTCCACCGTATCTCCAACCCTAATCACGCCAAAGAGCTTTAACACCGTCATGGGAATTTGCCGTAGTATTTTTGATGGACTGACCTCAAAGCATGAATATTTCGTTGTTGAGATGGGTGCGTATGGCCCTGGATCCATCAAGAGGCTTAGTGATTTTGTCTCGCCAACACACGGAATCATTACAGCCATAGGAATCGCCCATTTGGAGCGATTTAAAAGCCCGGAACGCATTCTCAATGCAAAATATGAACTAGCAGACAAAGTCTCTGAAATGGCAGGAATACTAGTCGTTCCTGCTGACTCTACACCAAAAGCCTTTCTAAAAAGTCGTATGAAGACTCATCCTGAGACTTATCCTTTTGGTTCAAAAAAACATGAGTTTCCCCATGAAACCTATTACACAGATGTAAAAGAAACGTCCTCGGGCCTTTCCTTCAAGATCCATTGTGCTGGAAAAGCCTATGCTATCGAAACACCCCTCTACGGTCTGCACCAATGTGCCAATATTACGGCAGCATTCTCTCTCGCCAAACACTTGGAAGTTCCTGAAAAAACCATTGTGGCCTCCCTCAAAACGCTCCCACAAATTGAGCATCGCTTAGAAGTCTCCCGAGGAAATAATGGCTCAATCATCATCGACGATGCCTATAATTCCAATGTGGATGGTTTTCTTTCAGCCCTCTCGTTGCTCAATACTCTCGGGCAAAAGAGGAAGCGGCGTATTCTTGTTACACCCGGAATGATCGAATTGGGAGAGGCCCACGATAGGGAACACAAACGGCTTGGTCAGAAGGCCGCAGAATGTGCTGATATTATGCTCGTTATCGGCTCAGAGCGCATCCCAACTTTGACAGCAGGATTCAACGAGAACTCCAAGAAAGATCAACAGGTCATCCCCTGCAGCTCTTTTGCAGAAGCCAAAAATTGGATTACCCAAAATGGAACCGCTAATGACGTGATTCTCTTTGAAAATGACTTACCCGATTTATTCGAAGAAAAGCTGAAGCTGTAGAGGGAAAGCCCTAGAAATTTTGAAATCCAATTTCCTAAACTTTCTAAGAGTTATTAATCTAACTAAATTTCTTGTGGGATTTAGAAAGCAACCCCGATAAATAATTAGCAAACGGCTTTATATTTTGGTGTACGCTCGCTTTTTCAAGTGCAGTCATATAGGTTTTCCTATCACCTAATGGAATAGTCATCCAAGGATAACGAGCTGCTGCAAGCATCAAATTCATCAAAAAACGACCTATTCTGCCATTTCCATCCATATACGGATGGATATATACAAATATAAAATGGCCAAGAACAATCCGAACTGTTGGCTCTTTCTCTGATGTCAATAAATGAAAAAACTCCCCCATCATTTCAGGTACTGCTTTCGGATTTGGAGGAACATGCATAGACTGTCGAATGAACACCTGCTCATTGCGATATCCTGCAAGATCACTAGGACGTAAAAATCCTGCTAAAATACTTGGTGAAAACATTTCTCGGTACCAAACTTTATGATCTTCCTCTACCACAACTCCTGGATTTTCACCTTCAAGAACTTTTTTTATACTTTGTTCTACAGATTGCCACGCAAGCCAATAACCACGCGCTACAAGAGCGTTCTTATGCTCTTGATCAGTTTCAATGTTTTCAGGGTCCCATTCCCCCGTCCTTACCCTTTCAATCAATTCTGGAGTGATCCTATATCCCTCTATTGATAATGAATTATAGGCATCCTCAACATATTCGTCCTCAATTCGCCCAAGATAATCTTCGGTTGAAACCTTGCCAAACTTCATGGAAGGAAACTCTTCTAAAACTGGCCCTCTCATCTGCTGCCACATAAGTCTAATACGATTAACGTATTTTGACCTATTATCACTGAGAGAAATCGGCATTGAAGGAGAGGCGAAAGGATCATTTTCACGCGTTTCGTATCCAGCACTATGCATTGTTTCCAAAATTTCATCCGCAATCCTATCTTGTTGATTATTTCGAAATGCTCCTACGAGTCTTCCTGCAACAAAATTATGCCCCCCTTCAAGAAGCAGACGTAAAATTTCAGAAGCATCCTTTATCATTGCTAAAGCGGAGCGTACATCAATCGGATTTTGGCGAAAAAAGCCTGGAGAACAAAAAACCAATGCTGCTGGAAGAGAAAAAAGACGCATCCCTTCTTTATTTCTTATTTCTTTTGGGTCTGGCAATTTCGCCCGAACCTCAAGAATAGAAACGCCATAAATTAATGAAGTCATAT
The DNA here is from genome assembly GCA_018662925.1 of Alphaproteobacteria bacterium. Lineage (NCBI taxonomy): Bacteria > Pseudomonadati > Pseudomonadota > Alphaproteobacteria > Alphaproteobacteria bacterium. The sequence goes on from JABJFC010000043.1 coordinate 10,194, forward strand.
TATTTTGCGCTTTAGGGGCTCGAACAAGCAGTTGTTGAGGTACTGTTTTGTTTCCAACGAAAAGTTGTATCGATTGTTCAGGAGATAGACTCCACTCCTCGCCAAATCGTGTTTGAAAATATCGCGGAAAAAATCCCCAAAAAGATGAGTACCAATCCGTACTTTCACCAACTATTCCCTCTGGGCGTATTCCTATAAACCATCCTTTTACCACCTCTTTCAGAAAGGAATTTTTTATAAGTCGCTCGCGATGCACACGAGAAATATCTCTTGATCGGATAGCAACAATACCTTCGCTTTGAAGTTTTTTTAGTATCTGAAGAGATTGTGCGAGTTTTTCCGAAGGCTTCGCCATAATATCTGAACTTTTAGTTTTTTGCACCGTTGAATATTTAGTTTTAACTGCCGTGGAATTATTAGTTTATTATGTTGTAGCATAATTAGTTTATTATGTCACAAAAAAACCACCTTGCGCTATCATTTCAGACATAGATAAAAGTTGAATGCAAATAATCCATTGAAAAACAAGAAATTCTAGTTTTTTCACTGTTGAATAATTAGTTTTAACTGCCGTGGAATTATTAGCTTATTGTGTATTATCGCACCGGAAAATCAAAATAAGTTTCTGGAAAAGGCTCGTCTTTTAACGAAAAATGCCACCATTCTTTTTCATAGTTTTCAAAACCATGCGTCTCCATGACCTTGGTCAGATATGCTCGATTCTTTTTGGCTTCCTCTGAAATCCGTGGACAGGCCGTGTGGGACATTTCGTCAAAGCAATCAAAGCCGGTACCCATTTCAATGCTGTTATCATTAAAACGCTGGCCTTTAGGTAAACGAGCATCCACCAGCTGATCACCGCTTCGGTACGTATCTTGATCCGGTATTGTCAGTGGCACCAAGGTCAAATCGACAGCACACCCTCGGCTGTGTTGAGAGCGAAATCCTATGTAACCTAAATCAAACAAGTGCGCTTTATTTATCTCTGGATAAAACTCCTCCTTCATAAGAAGATCCTCTAAATCCATGGCCCACTTGGCAAAATTCACGACGGATCTTAGGGGGCGATAAGCATCGTACACCTTGAGCGTGTAATTATCCTTGCGTACTTCCTCTTGAACTGCCGCTATCCCTTGCCCCAGTTTGTCCGACACGACACATCGAGCCGCTTCATATCCATCGATGGGTCTTCCGATAAAATTATGAGGGCCGGCATAACGAACTTCCTGAAGAATCGTAGAGTCAATATCTTCAAGATAGGAAAATCCTGGGAAGAGTGGTGAAGAAACTGTCTTAGGAACTGTCATGGGCTGCTTTTTGCTTTATGGACACATGTAACTTACTATTTATGAAAGTGCGTTATTTCCCTTTCAAAAGCAAGTGGCTCCCCCTCACCCCCGTGGGTGAGCTTTTTTGTGCACAGCCAAAAGCCGCTTGGTGTCCGCATGGGCATAGCGCTGAGTGGAGCTCAATGAGGCATGCCCCAGAAGCTCTTGGATGGTCCGAAGATCCCCATCAGCTGAAAGAAGGTGAGTCGCAAAAGTATGGCGCAATACGTGGGGGGTTGTTGACTCGGGCAAATTAAGAAGCACCCGTAATTTTTGGAGTTGTCCCTGAGCCATTCTTGGATGAAATCGCTTGCCTCTCGCCCCAAGAAATAAGGGTGTATCATCCGATTGGGGAAAAGGACTGTTGTCCAAATAAGACTGAATTCGCTCTTTAATAACAGGCAACATAGGAACCAGGCGCTCTTTATTTCCCTTTCCAAGAACTTTTAAGGTCTCCCCAGTTGTTATGTCCTTGCAGTTTAGGTTCAGAGCCTCGCTGAGCCTGAGGCCTGCTCCGTACAATAATGTTAAAAGAGCAAGATCTCGTTTTGTAATCCAAGCATCATCACTTATATCTCCGGTCGTGTCCAAAAGATCCTGAACATCCTCGGGTGACAAAAATCTCGGCAGATTTTTTGGCATTTTGGGTGTTCTGATAGTGAAAATTACTGGGTTTTTGGCCAACTCAAACCGCTCTAGAAAACGAAAAAGCGATCTCAAGACCGACAAGGCTCGAGCAGTAGAGGCACGGGCCCGCTCTTCTTGGGCCCGATGGGCCAGCCAAGCGCGAAAATCCTGTGCTGTCAGAGATTCGAGAGCTTTAAGGGAGATGATTTCGTCATCTAAATGGGAGGTAAGAAACTGGAAAAATGCCTTCAAGTCATAAAAATAGGTTCCCAGTGTCGCTGGTGACGAACGTCGCTCGTCTCGGAGCCACCGCTGCCACTGATCAAGAGCGGAAAGGAGAGAGGGCGAGAGAAACGTAAAAAACTGAGTTTCAGATATTAAGTCGCTGGCATCCCATCGCTTCTCGTTGGTCCTCGAAGGTTCCTCTTGCGAATTACTATCCTGTTTGGAAGCCATCCATTACAACTCACGCGCTTCATCAGGCAGCATGATAGGAATACCGTTTCGGATGGGATATGCAAGTCCGGCCGATTTGCTAATCAGCTCATTGGCCACACGATCATAGACGAGTGTTTGCTTGGTCACGGGACAAACCAAAATTTCTAGCAACTTTGGATCCACTTGAGGACCAGATTCCGTAGAATTTTTAGAAACTGTCTTCTTTACAGACTTTTTTTCTGGCTTTGAAGTTGGTTTCTTTGGAGGGACCATTTTACTTTGACTCCTATGCAACGATACTTTGATTTGTTTTCTTCCAATCCTTCAAGAAGGCATCCAGTCCCTTGTCAGTTAAAGGATGCTCAACCAACTTTTTCAAGATTGACGGTGGGATGGTGGCAATATCAATACCCAGCTCAGCTGATTCTACAACATGGCGCGTATGACGAATAGAGGCAGCGAGAATCTCGGTTTCAATCTCAGGGTAGTTGTCATAGATTTCTCGAATACTAGCCAACAGTTCCATCCCATCTTGGCCAATATCATCCAACCGGCCTATGAATGGCGAAATAAAGCTGGCCCCGGCCTTTGCAGCCAAAAGAGCCTGAGAAGGGGAAAAACAGAGAGTCACATTGACAAGAATACCTTTTTCCCTGAAAGAGCGACAAGCCCTTAGGCCCTCCATCGTCAGTGGCACCTTGATAGCAATATTAGGCGCTATTTTTGCCAAGTGAAGTCCTTCCTTCATCATAGAATCATAATCGGTCGCCGTCACCTCTGCACTCACGGGCCCAGAAATAATGGCACATATTTCCTTGAGAATTTCTTTGAAATCACGCCCAGTTTTTGCCACCAAGGAAGGGTTTGTGGTGACACCATCTACGAGGCCTGTCTGTGCTAAATCTTTAATTTCTTCAACATCCGCCGTATCTAAGAAAAATTTCATCGATTAAATCCTATTGTTCATTGGCAAACTTATTGGCAAATGAGGTAAACCTTGATAAACCTCAAACTAGACCCCTTACTTTTAAACTGAAATACTGCCGTGAAACAAGCCCTTCTTCCCTTAGACTTTATCGCAAAGGATAAAAGCAGAAAAGAACCTGCTAAAAGAGCCCGTGTTTTACTACCTCTCCCGTTTGAAAAGGCCTTTGATTACGCCATCCCAAATGGCATGCTTCTAGAAATCGGAGATTTTGTAGAAGTCCCCTTTCGAAATCGAAAAATTATCGGCGTTGTATGGGAGCTCCCCCAAAATAAAGAAACAGCTGGCTTTGACTTGGCTAAAATTAAGAACATCTCTTGCCGATATGATATTCCTTCACTGCCAAGTGAATCCAAAAAATTTGTCCAATGGGTGGCAAAATATACCTTGGCACCGCTTGGGGCCGTTCTAAAACTCATTCTCAGTGCTCCCGATGCTTTTACGCCTCCCAAGGCTCGTTCCTATAAATATCTCAGAAACAACCCTGTTTCCCTGGATCGCACGACGCCCCAGCGACAACGAGTACTCGACCTATGGAAAAAAGATCCCAACAAACCATTTACCCTTAAGGAGATTCAGGAACTGGCACAGGTGGGATCAGGAGTCGTTCGGAACCTGGTGGGGAAAGACCTACTAACCATGCTACCTTGTGATGGCTCCGAATCTTTTTCCAAACCCAAATGGCACCTAAAGGGTCCTAAGCTTTCCAAGTCACAAAAAGAAGCAGCTCAGTTTTTACACCAACGACTCGAAGACAAAAAATTTTCCGTCACCCTTATAGATGGCGTGACGGGCTCAGGCAAAACAGAAGTCTACTTTGAGGCCATAGGAAAAGCCCTTCAATCGGGAAAACAGTGTCTTGTTTTGCTTCCGGAGATTGCGCTCAGTGCCCAGTGGTTGAAGCGATTTGAGAAACGCTTTGGGGCAAAGCCCCTGGTCTGGCATTCGGATTTGACGCCCAAACAACGACGAGATAACTGGCGTCTCATCCTTCAAGGGAAGGCTCAAGTTGCTGTCGGCGCTCGATCTGCCCTCTTTTTGCCATTTCCCAACTTAGGCCTCATCATAATTGATGAAGAACACGAGTCGTCTTACAAACAAGAAGAAGGCGTCATTTATCATGGCCGCGATATGGCCATCGTACGTGCTCAAATGGGTAAGTTTCCCATTATTTTGGCTTCCGCAACTCCTTCTCTGGAATCAATCGTAAATGTACAGCAAGAAAAATATCAGATGGTCACCCTACCAGGACGCCACGGGTCAGCCCAGCTGCCCACAGTCTATCCCATCGATATGCGCGAGCATTCTAAGGGTATGTTTCAACTTGCAAAGGAAGAGAAGACACAAGCCTTTATCTCTCCTCCCTTGCGGGAAAAAATCTCCGAAACGCTCGATGATCATCAACAAGTCCTTTTGTTCCTCAACCGTCGAGGATACGCTCCCCTAACCCTTTGCCGCGCCTGTGGCTACCGATTTACGTGCCCCAATTGCAGCGCCTGGCTTATTGACCACAAACGTCTTCAAAATCTCCAGTGTCATCATTGTGGACACCACACTTCGCCACCATCCCATTGCCCCGAATGTACCGAAGAAAATTCTTTTGTGGCCTGTGGACCAGGCGTTGAACGAATCGCTGAAGAAATTTCAAGGCTCTATCCAGAAAAGCGCACAGAGATCTTAACAAGCGATACTCTTTCTAGTCCGAAAAAAAACCAAGAACTCATTCAAAAAATTCAGAACCATGAAATTGATATAATCATTGGAACACAAGTCATTGCTAAGGGGCATCATTTCCCCCAACTCACTCTTGTTGGCGTAATAGACTCGGATCTGGGCCTTTCTGGGGGGGACCCACGTGCTTCAGAAAAAACCTATCAAGTCCTCCATCAAGTATCGGGGCGATGTGGCCGCGAAGAAAAGCCAGGACGCGTTTACCTTCAAACATACTTTCCTGAAAATTCAGTCATATCGGCCCTGGCGAGTCACGATCGAGATGGATTTATCGAACACGAGATTCTCCAGCGACAATGGTCGCATATGCCTCCGTTTGGAAAACTGGTCGCCTTTATCCTCACAGGCCCCTTTCCGCAAGAAGTGGAAGCCTGTGCAAGAGCCCTCGCACGACATGCTCCATCCAACAACCCTGACATCCAGATCATGGGCCCCGCGCCGGCTCCTCTTTCCCTAATTGGGAAACGATATCGATGGAGATTATTGATGAAAGCTAAAAAAGAGATTTCTGTCCAAGGCATTGTTCAACAGTGGGTTCACCAAATCAAAATCCCACCCAAAGTACGGCTGCATATTGATATCGATCCCCAGAGCTTTTTGTAAGCGAGCGATCTTGTCCCATGCCAAGGACTATGGTACGAATTAGAGAGTTTAAAAGGCTTTAACAACAATAATTATATCATGTCCGCTGAAAAAGTTATTGAGGTATCCCACTGTTATGCAACTGCCTTACTAAAGGCAGCGGAGGAGGAGAAATCTGTCGATCGGGTCGGAAAAGATCTTTCTAAGCTTTTTAAGGTTATTTCTCGAAAAGAGACGATTCGGTTTTTTCTTAAAAATCCGACACTCAATCGACAGGAACAAGAAGTTCATCTGCAACCGTACTTAAAAGGCTTTTCAAAGCTAACGGCAAATTTTATTGGGCTTGTTATTCATAATCGCCGTTTGGCGTATTTACTGGATATAATTGTCGCATTTTTAAAGGAAGTAGAAATCCATAAGGGTTATTTAAAAGCCCATGTCACATCGACAAAAGAAATGTCCAAAAGCCAGTTGCAAACTCTTACAAAACTTTTGAAAGACGGAACAGGAAAACTCGTCGAAATTGATAACAAGGTAGACCCATCACTTTTGGGTGGTATGGCCATCCGCTTCGGTACATATTTGATTGATAATTCTCTTAAAACCCACCTTCACAACCTTCATTCCACTATGAAAGGACACCCTTGATGACCCTTCGCGCCGCAGAAGTCACTTCAATTCTCAAGGAAGAAATCAAAAATTTCTCCACCAAAACCCAAGTGTCAGAAATTGGGAAAGTCCTTTCAGTCGGAGACGGTATAGCTCGTGTTTACGGTCTGGATAATATTCAGGCTGGTGAGATGGTTACATTTCCAAATGACGTCAAAGGTATGGCCCTTAACCTAGAAACAGATAACGTGGGTATTGTTATCTTTGGAAGTGATCGTGAAATCAAGGAAGGGGATACGGTAAAACGAACCGGTTCTATCGTAGACGTTCCTGTAGGGAAAGGCCTCCTCGGACGTGTTGTTGATGCTTTAGGAAATCCCATCGATGGAAAGGGCCCTCTTGTTGGAACCCAACGAGCCCGTGTTGAAACAAAGGCACCTGGCATTATTCCAAGGCAATCTGTTTGCGAGCCAGTTCAAACAGGAATTAAAGCAATCGATGCACTCGTTCCTATTGGTCGAGGGCAAAGAGAACTCGTCATTGGTGATCGCCAAACAGGAAAGACGGCGATTCTAATTGATACGATTCTTAATCAGAAAAAAGCCAATGAAGGCAAGGACGAATCGGAAAAACTGTATTGTATCTATGTAGCCATTGGACAAAAACGTTCAACCATCGCCCAACTTGTCAAAACCTTAGAGGAATATGGGGCCCTTGAGTACTCGATCATCGTTGCCGCTACAGCTTCTGAGCCCGCACCTCTCTTGTTCTTAGCCCCCTATGCAGGGTGCGCCATGGGGGAGTATTTTCGGGATAATGGCATGCATGCTCTTATCGTTTATGACGATCTTTCCAAGCAAGCCGTTGCCTACCGCCAAATGTCCTTGGTCCTCCGCCGTCCTCCCGGTCGTGAAGCCTATCCAGGAGACGTATTCTATCTCCATTCGCGTCTTTTAGAGCGCGCCGCCAAAATGAACGAAGAAAATGGCGGTGGATCTCTAACCGCCCTACCGGTTATTGAGACCCAGGCAGGGGACGTGTCTGCATACATTCCCACCAACGTCATTTCCATTACCGATGGCCAAATCTTTCTCGAAACAGATCTGTTTTATAAAGGCATTCGCCCCGCTATTAATGTGGGGCTATCCGTCAGCCGGGTAGGATCTGCCGCGCAAATCAAAGCAATGAAACAGGTAGCTGGTAGTATTAAATTGGAATTAGCCCAATATAGAGAAATGGAGGCTTTCGCACAGTTTTCTTCTGACCTAGATGCCTCAACACGCAGGCTTTTAGATCGTGGTAAGCGACTTACCGAGCTTCTCAAGCAACCCCAATACGACCCTCTGCCTGTGGAAGAACAAGTGGTTACCATATTTACGGGCGTAAAGGGTTATCTAGATGGCATTAGAGTAGAAGATGTCACCCGATTCGAAATTGAATTTCTCGGACTACTCAGGGTAGAAAAACCCAGTATTCTGGAAGCGATCCGAAGAGACCACCTCATATCTGAAGAGACTGAAGCGTCCCTCGCTACTTTCTTGGATGAATTTTTATCAACTTTTGCGTAGAGCATCATGGCTACACTCAAAGAACTTCGCACTAGAACAAACAGTGTTCAATCTACAAAGAAAATAACGACGGCCATGAAGTTAGTCGCTGCCTCCAAGTTTCGTCGTGCCCAAGACCAATTAGAATCTGGGCGCCACTATGTAGACGCCTTTGAACATCAGTTCCAAGCACTCGCCACAACCAAAAACACCTATCCCTTAACGCTTCCTCTGTTCATAGGACGACCTGAAAAAGCCGAGAAAACACATCTCTTTATTGTCGTTACTTCTGACCGCGGTTTATGTGGTGGATTCAATGGGGTTCTACTCCGAAGACTTCTTATTCATATCAAAGAGTTAGAAGAAAAAGGATCCGCTTTCAAAATTCTGACCATTGGTCAGAAAGCGAAATCAATGTTGCGACGCAATTATGGAGACCGCTTTCATAAGTCCTATGTGGATGTTGGAAATCCTGCTCTCAAATTTCGCGAAGCACAAGAGATTGCTGCCATGATTCTTGTCTCTTTTGACAATGAGGAGTTTGATACATGCGACCTCTATTTCAACAAATTCCATTCCGCCATGAAACAAACACCAACCTGTGAGCAACTTATTCCATTTAAAGCACACGAAGAAGATGAGTCTCCTACAGAAATAGAGCAAACTCGCAAAGAGCCTGAGGCGCTTTGCGAGCTCGAACCTAAATTAGAAAATTTTCTGAAAGACATGATTCCCCATCATATAGCCACCCGCTTATACATGTCATTTTTGGAGACCGCCGCTGGCGAACAAGGAGCCCGAATGTTGGCAATGGATAGTGCCACACGCAATGCCGATGACATGATCAAAGGCTTAAATCTTAGTTATAACCGTATAAGACAAGCATCTATTACACGAGAACTCATTGAAATAATATCTGGTGCGGAGGCCATTTAATGACACAAACAAAACAGAAAAAAGTTGGAACAATTTCTCAGATTATTGGGGCTGTTGTTGATGTTCACTTTGGTGAATTTCTTCCCCCAATTCTTAACGCCCTCCATGTAAAAAACAAAGGCAAGACAATTGTTCTAGAAGTTGCTCTTCATTTGGGAGAAGACACGGTCCGTTGCATTGCCATGGATTCAACTGATGGCCTTCAAAGGGGTGAGGAAGTCTCTGATTCTGGCTATCCCATTCGAGTCCCGGTCGGTCCTGAGACTCTGGGGCGTATTATGAATGTTACTGGAGCTCCCGTGGACGAAAGAGGCCCAATCAAAGCCAAAGAGAAGGATATTATCTATAAAGATGCCCCTAGCCTACTAGATCAATCTACTGAAACAGAAATTCTGGTCACTGGTATTAAGGTCGTAGATCTCCTCGCTCCCTATGCTAAGGGCGGAAAAGTGGGGCTCTTTGGAGGAGCTGGTGTTGGAAAAACTGTCATTATCATGGAGCTTATCAATAACATTGCCAAAGCCCATGGAGGTTACTCAGTCTTTGCCGGCGTTGGGGAAAGGACGCGAGAGGGAAATGATCTCTATCATGAAATGATAGAATCCGGCGTCATCAATTTAGATGGTAAAGGTTCAAAAGCAGCCCTCGTTTACGGGCAAATGAACGAACCACCAGGAGCCCGTGCACGCGTCGCCTTTACGGGGTTAACCGTAGCTGAGTATTTTCGAGATAAAGAAGGTCAGGATGTTCTTCTATTCGTGGATAATATCTTTCGATTTACTCAAGCTGGATCAGAAGTATCTGCCCTTTTAGGACGCATTCCATCTGCTGTGGGATATCAACCCACCCTCGCTACGGAAATGGGCTCTCTCCAAGAGCGCATTACTTCTACCCATAAAGGATCAATCACCAGTGTACAGGCAATTTACGTCCCAGCAGATGACTTGACAGATCCCGCACCGGCCACATCATTTTCCCATTTGGATGCCACCACAGTCCTCAGCAGACAAATTGCTGCATTAGGTATATACCCAGCAGTGGATCCTCTGGATTCAACGTCGCGTATCCTGGACCCCCGTATTGTAGGAGAAGAACATTATCGTATCGCACGAGATGTTCAAAAAGTCCTTCAAACCTACAAATCCCTTCAAGATATTATTGCCATTCTTGGTATGGAAGAACTCTCTGAAGAGGATAAGCTAATCGTCGCACGAGCCCGAAAAATTCAACGCTTCCTGTCACAGCCATTTCATGTTGCCGAAATCTTTACAGGACACTCTGGCGTATTCGTGAAACTTGAGGACACTATTGAGGGCTTTAAGGGAATCATTGAAGGTAAATATGATGACCTGCCAGAATCAGCCTTTTACATGGTTGGAACAATTCAGGATGCCATCAAAAAAGCGAAAAGCATTAAGGAATCAGATCAAAAGGCAGCATAGATATGGACTCCTTCCAGTTTTTTTTAATAACACCAGAGCAAAAAGTGCTTTCTGAGACCGTTGAAATGCTGACTCTACCTGGCTTAGAGGGAGACTTTGGCATCCTTTGCAATCATGCTCCTCTCGCCGCTTGCCTACGACCCGGACTCGTGAAAATCCATACAGAGGAGAAACCCCTCACCTACTTTATTTCCCATGGCTATTGTCGTGTTTCTGAGAACGAAGCTTGCGTCTTAGTAGAAGAAGCCGCCCCCATCGAAGACCTGGATCGCGAAGAATTAGAAGCACTTGTTCAGCGCCAAAGAAAACACTTAAATGAGGCCCCAGATGAGACTAAAAGCCTGATTAGAAAAGATATCGCTATTTTGGAATCCAAAATTTCATCCCTTTCTGGCATTTAATTAACCAATTGTTAATCTTTTTCGTGTATATTGGAAGTATAACAATGAGTTGCTTGAAACTGGGAATAAGGAAAAATGACACATTGGACGATTGAGGATATAGAATGGGACAAATTCGACCCCTCCCTTGTGGATCCGGACCTTCTGAAAATGGTGAAGGCCGCTAGCCTCGTTGAATTTAATAGTACAGATTATGCTGTATATCTGAAAAATGTTTTTGCCGATGATCCAGAATTTAAAGGTTTAATCGATACCTGGGCTCAAGAAGAAATTCAGCACGGAGAAGTTCTTGGTAAATGGGCATGTATAGCCGATCCCGACTTTGATTTTAAAGAAGCTATTAAATTTTTCCGTAACGGATATCAAGTGCCCATTGAAGAAACTAAATCCACACGCGGATCGCTATGTGGAGAACTTGTCGCTCGCTGTGTTATTGAAACCGGGACAAGCTCTTTCTACACATCCTTAGGGGAAGTTGCTAAGGAGCCTGTTCTTAAGCAGATTTGTGCTCATATTGCAGCTGATGAACTTCGGCATTACAAATTGTTTTATACCTATATGAAAAAATATGTTGAAATCGATAAATTAAATGCTTTCCAACGAGCCTTGGTTGTTTTAGGTCGCATTGGAGAATCAGAAGATGATGAGCTTGCCTATGCTTTCTATGCTGCAAACGAAAAAGATGCACAGTATGATCGTAAGTTTTTTGCAAAGGAGTATCTGGGGCGCGCTGCCCAACTTTTCTCTAAGCACAGTATAGACCGAGCAACAGCCATGGTCTTAAAAGCCGCTGGCATTCGTCCGCGAGGACTCCTCATGTTCATAGCATCCACAATCAGTTGGAATACGTTTAGGGCTAAAAGATGGACGTACAGTAGAGGCTTGATAAGCTCCTAAGATAAAGCTGGAATGTTTATCAGTCAAAATTTTCTATTTCCTAAATCGATCCCGATCGTGGGGAGATTTCAAGTCAAGCTCAGGGCCTAAAGGAACGATCCTTGTGGGATTAATGGTCTCATGACTTTGGTAATAATGGTCTTTTATATGGGACATATTTACCGTTTGGCCAAATCCTGGGATTTGATATAACTCTTTCAAATAATTAGAAAGATTTGGGTAGTCGACGATACGATGCTTATTGCATTTAAAATGCCCCACATAGACAGAGTCGAAGCGAATCAAAGTGGTGAAGAGCCGGATGTCTGCCTCGGTCAGCTCTCCATTTACCAAGTATCGGTTCCTGCCAAGCCGATCTTCTATAGTATCTAGCGCCTCAAACAAAGACTTGAAGGCCTTTTCATAAGCCTTTTGGGTTGTCGCAAAGCCGCATCTATAAACCCCATTGTTTATATTGTTATAGACATACTCATTGACCGCATCGATATCTCCCCGAAGAGCCTCAGGATAATAATCATGCTCTGCTGCCCCCACCGCACCAAACTCACTGTTAAACATACGAATAATTTCTGCTGATTCATTGTTCACAATGGTCTTATTCTTTTTATCCCAAAGGATTGGAACCGTCACGCGCCCCGAGTAACGGGAATCAGCCTTTAAATACACTTCATATAAATGTTCACTTTTATTGCACGTATCCGGGAGAACACCTTCTCCTTTTGCAAAGGACCATCCCCTTTCCCCCATAAGAGGATTCACTACCGAGAGAGAAATAGCCTCTTCTAATTCTTTCAATTTACGCATTATGAGGGTTCGGTGTGCCCATGGACATGCCAATGAAACGTATAAATGATAGCGCCCTGCTTCGGGAGAAAACTCGGTGGAGTGATCAGATTTTATACGTGAATGAAAATGGGTGGGTTTGCGAACAAAAGCACCCTGGGTTTTCTTCGTATCGTACCAGACAGATTCCCAAACACCATCCACTAATCGACCCATGTCTCATTCACCCCGTTGCAAATTTTTCCCGAGTCATGCGCCTTTTCCCTCGAACAACAAATAAGAAAAAGCAAATCCCGTTTGTCAGAGCCCCTATTACGAGCCCATCAAGTCCCGTTGCTTGTTGGAAGAAAAGGTTCCAGAAACACACTCCCAATATGCCCGATATAACGCACATAACGAAAGCTTTCGGAGACACTTTGTAGTTTAAAATGCCGCCGACCATGGGCACCAAAACAACCGGAGCCCAAAAGTTATAGCTATACAGGAGAATATCCAGAACACTCTCTATGGTAAGCGCAAAAAATATTGCCCCAAGCCCAATGAAGAGGGTAGATACTCTTGCCAGATGCAGCTTAGCCTTGCTGGATATTTCTCTGAGAGGCGAAACTATATCTTGGACCACAGCTACAGAAGCTGCGTTTAAATATGAGTCTGCCGAAGACATAATAACCGCTATAACCCCAGCAACAGCTATTCCTCGAAGTCCTGCCGGCAAGGCCGCCTCTAATACGTGAGGCATGGCATGATCGGGATCAAGGCTAGTGTTCATGGTGAGTGCAACCAACCCAATACAACCAGCTGTAATAAAAAATGGAATGGAAAGGAGTCCACTCCATAAAATTCCTCTCTTTGTCTCCTTCGTATTCTTCGCAATGAAAAGCCTTTGAACATATGGAGGAACCAGTGTTTCTCCCAAAAGCAAACTTAGGAAAAGGCTTAAAATAGTTGGAATGGCCATAGAGCCCGGCACCTCCAAATGCAGCTTCGGAACTGACTGCACAATAGCCTCAAATCCACCTACGTAACTAATGCCAAAAGCCAACCCCATAGGAATTGCAATGATTAAAACACCAAACTGTAAAATGTCAGTTGCAACAACAGATCTCATCCCCCCAATCATTGAATACACAATCACGATGCCACAGCCTAACCAAATTCCCACGACACGATCAATTCCAAGGAATAAGTCGAAAACGTACCCCGTCGCATTTACTTGAGCACCAACGATACCGATACAGACTAAAACCGAAGCAAATCCAGAAATTAAACGTCCAGATTTTCCATAAAGAGTATCCATAATATCCCCAACAGAAAGGGCATCTTTAAAACGTCCCATCTTGGGTGCTACAAGGATAGCTACAATAATTTGCTGTAAGCTAAATCCTAGCAAACAAATGATATAGGGTATCCCGTAGCGAAAAACTTTCTCACTAATTCCAAACGTATATCCACCCCCCATAAAGGATGCCGAGAGTGTTGCTAAAATAATCCAACTGCCATAATTGCGCCCACCGACAGCAAAATCCGTGAATCCTTTCATGGACTTCCCAGCATAAAGTCCTATTAAAAGCGTAATTAACAAATACGAAGTGATAATGATGATATCAATCATGCAGAACCCTATTGATGTACGTATGGTGCAAAAATATCGACTAGTTCCTTATAAAGTGCGACTTTAAAACATACAATAGTTTTGTGTAACTCTTCTAAGCTAACCCACTTCCAGGCATGAAATTCGGGAACTTGAGTCTGTATGTTTATTTGGGAATCATCACCCAAAAAGCGCATTAAATACCATTTTTGTTCTTGGCCAACATAGGCACCTCCCCATACTTTAGGGACAAGTTCCTTTGGTAACTCATATCGCAACCACTTGGGGGTTTCTGCGATAATTTCCACCTGATCGACGCCCACTTCTTCTTTCAGTTCACGAAAAACGGCCTCCCGAGGCTCTTCCCCTTCCTCTATGCCACCTTGTGGCATTTGCCAAGCTTCTGTTCTAACATCTAAACGTTGGCCAACAAAAATCTGACCTTCCTTATTAAGAAGCATGATACCAACGCCTCGACGATATTCGCCAATTTTAGAACTGCCAGCCTTTACCTCATCCATGACGTAGAGCAATCTCAGAAATGGGAACAAGGGCGATGCCCTTTTGGGGAAGAGTCTTTAGCCATATACTCACCTGCTCTATGGTAAGTTGATGGGCGTTTCCTAAACCAACGGCTATACCTTGCTCAATGGCTTTCTTTTCCAAGGATTTGAGAATGTGATTGATGGCAGAGCGCGATAATTCGCCATCAATGATGTGGTCGCTCCTTATGTAAGCTAACCCTAACTTTTCCGACAATTGCTCCCGAGCATCTTGTTCAAAATTTAACCCATCAAGGAACAAAAGCTTGCGCCCTTGTAGTTCTTTCAATATGGGCTCTAAATTTTTTTGAGAAAGGAGAAAACGAGACCCCATATCTCCCACGCACCCTATAGAGTCTGGACTTCTTGACAACACCCACTTAAGTCGACTTAAATTCTCTAGCAAGGAAAGACTGGTCAGTAATGTGTATGGACCCGTATTTTCCTGTGTCGTATAAGTTGACTCCATAGGAAGGGTCGTCAATATCTCATGGCCAGTTTCCTGTGCTTTTTGAAACCATGAATAAAGCCCCCCGCCATAGGGCACAAAAGAAAGTGTCACTTCCTTGGGAAAGGTTGCTAGAGTCACCTGGGTTAATTTCTCATCTCGGCCAAGTCCACTAATCACAAGGGCAATTTTGGGAATACTGGCTTTTGGAACAGAATCTTTTGAATCAGAGACAGGCGCCGCAGTTTCAAAATCAGGAAACTCAACAAAAACGCCGTTCTCAAAATCTGGTAGCTCTACTTCTTTTCCAGTGAAAGTTGGAACTGGTTGATTTGAAACATATAAAATGCTCAAAAGCAGGACGCAAAACACCCCCACTTCCAAGACTCTTCGGCGCCACCCCCGTCCTAAAAGGAGAGATCTGAAACGCAGAAAAGCATTAACTCCCCTCAAGAAAAATCTAGGCCAGAAAGTCTTCAAGACTCGTTAATCCTTTATTGCGCCTTGGTGGTAATATTTTTAAATTTAGCAGCAGCATGAATCACATCCATAGCACGGGTGAACTGATAATCTACCTCTGAGTCCCCGAGTCTGGGATTCGTAGCCGCCTTCGACGTTTGAGCATCTGTCTTTGAAGGGAGAACAGATTTTGCCTTCTTTTCTTTGGCTTTCACTTCTTCCTTCTTTTTATCGTCTTTATCTTTTCCGTTCTTCTTTTCTTCTTTCAAACGCTTACGCTCGGCAACAATAATACCTCTTAATGCCCCGGGTATCTTTTCTTCACGGAAATGATCTTTCTCGATAACTTCAACCGTTGACTGTTCAACAACTACATCCGGTGTAATACCTTCAGCCTGAATGGAAACGCCAGAGGGTGTATAGTACAGGTCTGTCGTTAGGCGAATTGCCCCTTTTCCTTTGATAGGCATCACCGTTTGAACTGATCCTTTACCGAAAGACCGGATTCCCAAAAGAAGCGCCCGGTTTTGATCTCTCAATGCTCCAGCAACAATTTCAGAAGCCGAAGCAGAACCACTATTTATAAGAACCACAATCGGAATATCTTTCGCCACATCCCCAGCCCGTGACATGAATCTCTTTGTATTTTTTCCATCACGTCCCTTTGTGGAAACAATCTCCTTTTGATCTAGGAAAAGATCAGAGACTTCTAAAGCCTGTTCCAGCAAACCACCTGCATTGTTTCTAAGGTCAAGAATAAACCCTTCTAACTTATCTCCCAGCTTAGATTTTATCTCTTTAACAGCCGTTAGAAGATTTTTTCCAGCATTCTCGTTCAACAGAGTCGTTATGCGAATATACCCAATATTGTCTTCAATCCGCCAGCGTACAGGACGTACCTTAATAATCTCTCTAACCACTTTAACGTCAAAAGGTTTTTCACCTTCACGAACGATCTTGAGATTTACCGGCTCACCTGGCTTTCCGCGCATTTTTTCGACAGCTTCATTTAGTGATTGGCCTACAATCGGTGTGTCGTCCACTTCCACAATATAATCTCCAGACATAAGTCCGGCCTTGTAAGCGGGAGCATCCTCAATAGGGGAAATAATTTTTATGACCCCATGTTCCATGGTAACTTCGATCCCTAATCCCCCAAACTCACCCTTAGCCATGTCCTTAAGTTCTTTAAATTCTTTCTCGGACATATAGCTTGAATGAGGGTCCAACGAAGTAAGCATCCCATTTAAAGCCTTTTCAACGAGCTTATCATCTGGAACTTTTTCCACATAAAATTCTTTCACACGGGCAAATACATCCCCGAAAAGATTAAGCTGTTTGTAAACTTCGGCAGACTCCGCAAAAGCATTTGAGAAAGATGATACATAAAATAAACTCAGAATAACCATAAAGACTATTCTAATCTCCCCAACAGATAATCTCTTTTTCATAATCTCAAGTCACCTTTTTTTTCGCTCTTGGAAGCCAAATTTTGGGGTCAATTGCATCCCCATTCACTCGAACTTCGACATAAATCTTATTCTTATTTTCAGGATCCATAGTCCCAATAGGCTCCCCTGAAATAAGCTCTTGACCGACATAGCTGTATATTTTCTCTATCCCTGTCAACAGGACATAGTAACCTTTTCCATGGTCTATAATCAAGAGATTCCCGTACCCACGAAAATTTCCCGAATAAGAAACTCTTCCATCTACAGGGGATACCACTTGGGCCCCCTTCAACGTTTCGATTAAAACCCCCTTACTATAGTCTCCATAATGTTTTTTACCGAACGTCTCAATGGGCTTTCCTCTCACGGGTAAAACAAGAGAAAATACAAGCGATTTAGCCATGTTTTCAGGCTTTGGAAGTGCTCGCACCAACTCACTAAGAGTGCTAACACTATCACCGGGTTGAATCAGTGATTTAACTTTTTTTGTCGGCCTCGGCATAGCACCCAAAAGAGTCTCTAAATCTTGCTTTGATGAATGAAGACCGGAAGTTTCGTTATTCATAAGCTCAAAATGATTCTCTAACTTTCTCTTCAAAACCGTTAAATCTGCCACTTCTTGCTGAAGAAACAGCATTAAATCTTTTGCTTGCGCTGTAATGGAATGAATTAAAATGGAGCTATGCACTTGTGAAATAGGGACTTTTGACATTTCTGAAACCCCCTTCGGAGCAAAAATGACCATACGCAGTAAAGCACTTAGAAGAGGAGGTAAATTCTTATAATGTTTTTTGAGTAAGCCTTTTCGTTCAGCTAAGGTCGCCTCCAGTAAAATAAGCTCTTCATCCAATTCAAAAATACGGCTTTCATAATCCTGCACTTTTTGTGCAACTTGAACCAATTCTTGTTTTAACGACTCTACGTCTAGTGTCTTGCCGTCTTCTGCAAATGTTACTGAGCTCAGACAAATAATCGAAAAAACAATAGCTCTAAAGATGTTAACCACTGGTCGGAATCCTTTTAAACTTAGTCTGTTCTCCTGACTCCTGAAAGAGAGAACCGCTCTCCATTTCTTCTGGCACATCATACCCCAAAAGCTCCAGTATAGTTGGAGCCACATTGGCAAGGGTTCCTGGAGTTAAGGGCTTCTTAGAATCCGCTTCCAGACCAACACAAACGAACGGAACAGGATTACACGTGTGGGCTGTATGTGAGCCTTTCGTCTGTTGATCCTCCATCTGTTCTGCATTGCCATGATCGGCTGTAATTAATAGCAAACCTCCAACTGAAAGAACTTCCTTTGCCAAAATACCAAGACATACATCTATGGTTTCAATAGCTGAAATAGTTGCTCGTAAATCCCCTGTATGGCCTACCATATCTGGGTTGGCATAGTTTATCATAACAAAATCATGCTTATTCTCTCTCACACGTTCAACCAACATATCCGTCATCTGGATCGCTGACATCTCTGGTTGCAAATCGTAAGTAGCAACTTTGGGAGAAGGAACCAAAAGACGATCTTCCCCCTCAAATGGAATTTCCACACCCCCGTTAAAGAAAAAAGTCACATGGGCATACTTTTCCGTTTCGGCAACCCGTAGCTGCTTGTCACCATTCTTAGAAATTACTTCTCCTAAAATCTCCTTTAAAACAACTGACTCAAAAAGGGATTTAAGCCAGAGATTGTGGTCAGCCGAATACTCCGTCATCCCTACAGCACAGGAAAGAGAGGCGCCTTCTGTTCTTTCAAATTGTGCAAATTCTGGATCTAAAATTGCTTGCAATATCTGTCGAACCCTATCGGCCCGAAAATTAAAGCACAAAAGCCCATCTCCTGGAGCAAATCCCTTATAGGAACCCACAACAGTTGGAATAATGAATTCGTCGGAAAGACCCTCCTCGTATGAATCTTCAACTACTTTCTCGAGAGATTTTTCGTGGCAGCCTTTGCCATACACAATTGCATCATACGCAACTTTAGTTCTTTCCCACCTTTTATCCCGATCCATGGCGTAGTAACGTCCACTTACGGTTCCAACAACAGTGTTTCCCTTCAGATGATCATCAAGTGCTTTCAGAAAGGACTTTGCACTTTTTGGAGGCGTATCTCTTCCATCCAGAAAGAGATGTAAGACAATGGGAATACGTTTTTGACTCAGAATTTCAATTAGCTTAAAGAGATGATCCTGGTGGGAATGAACCCCTCCCGGAGATAAAAGCCCCATAAGATGGCAGCCCCCCCCATTCGATGCCAACGTATCCGTAAAAGCATGTAAAACAGAGTTGTTTTCAACACTACCATCTTGAAAAGCTCGACTGATCCGGGGAAGATCTTGCAGGACAACTCTTCCTGCCCCCAGAGTCAGGTGTCCTACTTCAGAGTTGCCCATCTGTCCTTTAGGAAGCCCCACAGCCTCACCAGAAGCTTCCAGCAGAGTATGAGGGTATTTTTTCAGAAACCCATCCCAGACGGGCGTTTTTGCCATAGAAATGGCATTTCCCTCTTTTTTCGCAGATTCTCCCCACCCATCCAACACACAAAGGACGATAGGACGATGTTTTGAACTAGTGGATTGCTTATTTTTCACTACTATTCTCGATGATAGGGATGGTTACTCAATATCTGTTGCGCTCTATAAATCTGTTCTACCAACATTACGCGAACCAACATGTGAGGCCAAGTGGCTTTTCCAAAAGAAATCACTTTATGAGCCTTATTCTTAAGAGAATCGGAAAGCCCATCGGCGCCCCCAATTACAAAACATAAGGCTTTTTCCCTATTCATTTGGCAGGCTTGGACGTATGTGGCAAAGGATTTGCTTGTCATTTCCTCACCACGCTCATCCAAGAGAATAATATGCGCAGCTTCTGGAAGCAGATCTATGATTTTTCTACCTTCCTCATCCTTGAGATTTTTACCAGAACTCCCCCTCAGAGTAATTTCACGCACGGAAAATGGAAATGTGAGCCTCTTTTTGTACATCTCAAAAAGATCAGATGTGGGCTGGCCCTTTATGTGACCCACTGCAATTAATTGCATTTTCATGTTGCAGGCGCTGCAACTATTTCTTTTTTGCTGAAACTCTCTCCAGATTTGGGGGCCTGGCCAGATGGCTGTTTGTCGGGGAAATGATCCATGGACCACATTTTCTCCAAATTATAAAAGGATCTAACCTCTGGCCGGAATAAATGAACGATCACATCCCCTAAATCCAAAAGGACCCAATCTCCTTGCTCCAGACCTTCAATGGTAATGCCTTTTAAGCCCTGAATGGAGAGTTCCGAACGTATATGTTCGGCAAGCGCGCACACATGCCGCTGCGATGTTCCAGAAGCAACGATCATAAAATCCGCAAAGGAAGACTTTCCACTAAGGTCTATGGTAAAAACATCGACGGCACTGTGCTTATCCAAAAGGCGTTCCACAAGTGCCTTAATACTGTTTCCGGTTTCCAAATTCATTCTAAAAGAACTTCAAACCTCTTTCACAAATTTATCCAAAAGAAACCCCCATTTGTATGGACGATCTCTCACACTCTCAGAATACATGATTCCAGAGAACTTAACAAATTTATTGCAAAACTTTAAACTATAAATGCGGCCTAACCCCCTGGTTTTGCACTAAAAAAATTCTTAAATTTATCCGGAACATCTTTCCATTCATCCGCATCCTTTGGGGGTGTTTTTATCTGAGTAATATTGGGCCAAATTGCCGCATATTTTTGATTAATTTCCACCCATTTCTCTGTATCCATCTCAGTATCAGCAATAATAGCTTCAACGGGACACTCTGGCTCACAAACGCCACAATCAATGCATTCTTCGGGATTGATCACCAACATATTCTCACCCTCGTAAAAGCAATCAACAGGACATACCTCTACACAGTCCATATACTTGCAACGAATACACGCTTCGGTAACAATATAAGTCATCCATCACTCCTATCTTCTTTACGAAGAGCGTAGGTCTCTTTCACGAAAAGCAACAGAAATCCTGCCACAAATAGCAAAGCTGGAATGAGAAGTAAGGAAAGCTTAAAGCTTGTAAATGTGAACGCACTTTCATCCGTCGTATCTATTCCAAAGTTCAAATAATCCAAAACACATCCCATGAGCCATTGAGAGACGGTAGGAATGAGCATGAAAATAGTATTTCCAAATCCAGCAGAAACAGCTGCTGCCTTCGTCGGATTAGCTTCTCTAACAATAGCGAATTCTGTTATATGGCCCCCTGAAAAGAAACCAACTGAAAAAATGAGAAACCACACAATCCACAAGGGCTTGTAGGGAGCCATTAGTAGGTACAAAAGGATAAGTAACGGAACCCCAACCCCAATGTACAAAACAGGCTTCCTTCTTCTTATTTTGTCTGAAACCCACCCGAAAAACGGAGCACCTAGAGCAATCCCCACAAAAATCATTGAGGCCATAGTCACGGCTTGAGGACGGAGACAGGCGCACGATTTCATCAAATAGGGGACGCCCCACAATTCTGCGAAACAAGCAAGGGGCAAATAGGCGAGGCCTCCATAAGCCCCGATAAGCCAACTCTGCCGATTAGAAACCACCGCTTTGATCCCCGACAATATTTCTCCTTTCTCGCGGGATGAATGTGGGCTTGAGTGTCGGCGCCCTTCAGGCGCATCCCGAACCACAATCCAAAGAAGAAGAGCAATACCCCCCCCAATGAGAGCCAAAATATATAAAAGCGTCCTCCAATCTAAATATTCCATTTGATAAGAAAGCAATGCTTCCCCCGTCGTCGCCCAAATTGTTCCCAATGCAATCGTAAGCCCAGTCAAAAATCCGTACCTTGATTCGGGGAACCATTCCCCTACCAACTTTAAGGCTCCTATCAAGGCAAACGCAGAACCCGCCCCCACCAACAATCGGCCTATGCCCGCAATTAAAAGGGAGTCTGTTGTTGCGAAAATGAAAGTCCCAGTTCCACAAATACCCGCGGCAAACGTAAGTAACAGCCTAGGACCATAACGATCCATTAAAACACCTACAGGAAGTTGAAGAACCGTATAGGCCCAATAATATAAGGATGACAAAAAACCTAAGCCACCCGATCCAACTAAAAATGCCTGTCTCAACTCTGGCTGCATAGCTGTCGGAGAAACCCGCAGTAAAAATTCATATCCAAAAAAGAGAGAGGCAACCCCCCAAAGAGCCCAAGCACGGCATGAGGATGATTTTTCTGTAGAACTTTTCATAGTTAGTTTCTCATATTTATTTTAATGAGCCTGATATTCCCCAAGGATCGTAACCCCGTCAATACTTTTCTTCCTTTTAACTTAATGATACCCTTCATTTCACAAGAATGAATTTGGAGGCATCATGATCCGTAACTTCTTTGGCCAAAGGCAACTGTCGTGTTTCGTTTAAAGCTCCATTGGCAAATCTTACTTGCCATCACCTTGGGTGCTGTTGCTGGGTGGATTACCGGAAGAGAGTGGAATCTTTTTGGGTTAAGCTTTTATGATATCTACGATTTTTTTGGCACACTATTCCTAAACGCTCTTCGAATGCTGGTGATCCCTCTCATTGTTACGTCTATAACCTCCGGCATTAGCACCATTGCCCAAAAGGGAACCATAGGACGCCTTGGCGGTAAGACGGTGGGCTACTATACAATCACCAGTCTCATTGCCATCTTAACGGGCCTCGCTCTCGTTAACCTGTTAACGCCGGGAATAATTAATGGGGAACCCTCGAAACTTCTCCTAGGACTTGAAGGTCTTGACGAAAGTACCCTGGAAAAAATACATGCCCATGGTGCAGGAGATATTGCTGGCATTTTCCTCCGCATGGTGCCCCCGAACATTGTTAAAGCTGCTCTTGATGGGCAATTCTTGGGTCTCATTGTATTCAGTCTCCTTTTCGGGTATGGCATTGCCAAACTCAAAGGCCCCCATCGGAAAACGCTTACTCAATTTTGGCAAGGAGCTTTCCAAATATTTATGAATATAACAGATCTTATTATTAAATTTGCGCCAATTGGTGTGTTTGCCTTATCTGCGAAAGTCACGGCCACGACCGGCCTTAGTGCCTTTCAGCCTTTGGCCATGTTTTTCTTTACAGTTCTTTTGGCCCTAGGAATTCATATGTTTATCACCTTGCCTCTCATTTTAAAGTACCTCGCCCGTGTCAGTCCTATTAAGCATTTCAAAGCTGTTTCAACCGCTATTTTGACCGCTTTTTCCACGAGTTCCTCTTCTGCAACTCTGCCTATCACCATGGAATGTATTGAAGAAAAAGCAGGAGTTCCCAATCGTATTACTAGTTTTGTTCTGCCATTGGGGGCTACGATCAACATGGATGGCACCGCCCTTTATGAATGCGTTGCTGTCATATTTATTGCCCAAGTGTACGGCATTCACTTAGGAATCATTGAGCAGTTCCTCATTCTGTTCATTGCACTACTCACATCCATAGGTGTCGCAGGCATTCCCGCCGCAAGTCTTGTAGCAATCACCGTTATCTTAACGGCTGTTGGACTTCCTTTAGAAGGAGTTGGCATAATCCTTGCTGTCGACCGGCTGCTAGATATGGCCCGAACAAGTGTAAATGTATACAGCGATACCTGTGGAACGGTTCTAATTGCAAAATCCGAGGGAGAAAAGGGTATTTTGGTTGACTCTTGATGTCGTGCTTTTATGTTGCATAATTAGAAAGTTTTACATAAGTGTACCCTTTTTACTCCCTCAAAAGAGCAGGGTCTAAAATAGCCTCTTAGCACATGGTAACTAAAGGAAATAGAGCACGAAAATGTTTCGCAACATTCCCCTACAAGCATTTGGCACCAAACCTGTCGTCCGCCTCAGAGATATAGAGGCTGTCGTCCATAATTATCGCCAATTTCAGCTTGTCGCAAATAAGACAAACTCCCTTTGTGCTGCCACTGTAAAAGGGGAACTTCATGGCCTGCAAATGAAAGACGCCTGTCCCAAACTTTTTGAGGAAGGATGTCGACATTTTTTTGTCTCTGAACTGGTAGAAGGGGTTCAACTAAGAAGCATCCTTCCCCAAAAGGAAGTCCATATATATACTCTTGGGGGCCTTTTAGCAGGCGAAGAAGCTCCTTTTCAAGACTACCATTTAACCCCCTGTTTGAACAATTTGGAGCAATTGATCAGATGGAATGCCTATTGCCAGATCCATGGAACCTCTGATGCCGTTATTCACTTTGATACAGGCATGAATCGATTGAGATTACTAGATGATGAGGTGTCACGGCTAGCAGAAAATTTTGAAACGCTCACTTCTCATTTAAACGTAGTGCTTTATATGAGTCATTTTTACGACATAAAGGGCAAAGATCATACTAATTGCCATCAACAGTTGAAAAAAATGGAGCACTATACAAAACAACTCCCAAAACGCCCCATCTCCTTCTCAGCCACAGATAGCACCATCTTGCTAGATAATGAAAAGACAAACTTCCAAATGATTCGTCCTGGAATTGGCCTCGTGGGAGGAGGACCGAACGCCGAAACACTCATATCATCCGAATCCAAACACGCTATCGAAATTTATACGAAAATCTCTCAAATAAAGATGATCCCTAGCGGTCAAAGCGTGGGGTACAAAAGTAGCTACAAAACAAAGCGCGACACAAAAATCGCCCTCGCACATATTGGGTATAAAGATGGCTATTTGAGACACTTAAGCGGTGCGGATAAAGCTTTCATGGCCATTGGAACTTATAAGGTGCCAATCCTTGGAAAAATATCCTTTTGTTGTACTACCCTTGATATTACTGATGTTCCAGATAAAGTCCTTGAAGAGTACGGATATGTGGAAGTGGTTGGCCCAAATGTGGACCTAAGAGCCCTGGCCGATATAGGGGGATGCTATGAAATAATGGCCGCATTGGGCCGTCCGAATTACAAAATTTCAGATTATACCATGAAAGAATTTAAAGAACGTTTTGAAAACCCTACAGATAAAAATGAAAAAATAGCCTCTCCCGTGCCCCTCACTCTACAAAGTATGAGTCAAAACTAGCAATCTCTTACTTATAAAAAGAAAAGACCTGAAGAGACAAGCTCTTCAGGCCGTAGTTCCGGGGTGGTATGTGATCCCAGGACCAGCAGAGTATTACTGACCCTGGATTTACGTCTAGTAGAGACGCAAATTCCTTAAAACTCTTACGTTCCAAAATTAAAGAGACTCGTTTTCATCTCTCTCATTAAAACAAAAAATCATTCCCAATGTTGTCGTCCAAAATCTTTACACTTGCACTTCTAAAAACCCTCAATCGAAATATTTTATGTAAGAGCCTTTCGTGTGATCATTTAAATATAGGAATACACCGTTTAGTGCATTGTGTCAACTTATATATCAAATGGGTATTTTTGAGGCTCTTAAAGGGATACAGAGATATCTCTCTCTTTTTTTTGAATTTTTTTTTTATTTTTTTTACAAAAATCAAAAAAATAGCCTAAAAAATGTAGTTTCAATTCTGAAAAACATGCTTGGGGCTTGAAAATGCTGGAAAAGTAGCCACTTGAATAAAACCAAAAAACAGCCTATGTTTTACATCTATAGAGCGAGCAAATTGCAAAATTATGAAAGTGCGGAAGTTTCACGGAGGATGCAAGGATAAGAATGATATTTTTTTGCACTGATCAATCCATAAGGCACAATTTTAACTGTTTTTCTGGTCTTCACGCGCAATTTTCCCCTGTTTA
>JABJFC010000044.1 GCA_018662925.1 Alphaproteobacteria bacterium
TTGATTCGGGCATTTGGGTGACAAATAGTTCGGCTAAACAACTCATTGACGGGCTCCTTCGATCATTAAATACGCCCTATTTTAACGTATTATCAAATCATATCAATAGGTTAAGCCGTTTTTATTACGCAGAGGTTTCAACTTACTTCTCGAAAGCAATTTTTCATTTAAGAAAATTTGACAAATGACAAAAAATGTGAAATGTTCAGGAAGAATTTGGGGTAATAATGGAGTTAAGGTCTCTAGCTTATTTTCAAGATCCAGCTGACTGAGGGGTTTTGATTTTAAATAGATGGGCCTGGTACCACATGGAACCGAAAGATATTTTACTAGGCGTTTTTGCTGCTGCTGTCTGGGGAATCAATTATGTCCTCATAAAGTTGGGCATCAAAGATTTTCCACCACTCTTCTTCGCTGGGATACGTGCTGTAGTAGCATCTCTACCATTCATTGTTTTTTTTCCAAGACCTAATATTTCTTTCAAGCTCCTTTTCGCTATCAGTGGCACAATGTTTATCACTATATCCTTTCTATTTTTAGCTCTATCATTGGGGCTAGCAGCCTCCATAACCAGCATTACACTTCAAACTCAGAGCTTCTTTACAGTTTTTCTGGCCTTCCTTTTCCTGAAAGAATCAATCCGCTTATATCAAATGTTGGGAATTTTATTCGCTTTTGTAGGCGTATGCTTTATTACCAATGATCCAACCAATATTCAAAGCATCGCAGGTATGATTCTTATTCTGATCGCAGCTTTAAGCTGGGGAGGATCTAATTTGCTCATAAAGAAGGCTGGTAATGTGAATGTTATCGCACTCATGATATGGGTAAACCTAATTCTTTCCCCGCTTTTATTAGGATCATCGTTTGCACTCGAAGAAACGGGAGCCATTTTCGAAGCATTGGAAAAAGCAACGCTTATAAGCTATGGAATTGTTGCATTTAGCAGCGTTTTTTCTGGCATCATGTGCTACTCCTTATGGGCATACCTTTTACGCAAGTATCCAACCACCTTAGTCGCACCATTTTCCATGCTTGTGCCAGTATTTGCCATTCTGCTTTCCACCTGTTTTATGGGAGAGCACTTTAGCAATGAGCTTGGGATTGGCTCAGCATTTGTACTTCTCGGCCTTCTTGTCATTCAAGGGGTTATTAATCCTAAAGCCTTTGTTTCATACAGCCTTAGACTCTCTAAAAAAGTAGCTTAGGCATAAAATTTTACGCAACAAGCAATATTTAAGTGACTCAGTTATGAGTGTTATGTTACGAAAATGGTGTAAGAGTTTTGTCTTTGGAATTGGAAACGAATGATGTCTGTTAAAAATATTTTCGCGTTACTGTTCATCGCAAGTTGTGCCGGAGGCTGCACCCTTTTTCAGGATGATGTTAGTGATCGAGAATTTCCCAATCTAGCCGACATCCCTCCAAGGCCAGTGACAGAGTCGTCGTTGAAACGCCAAGAAATAATTAAAAACTTACAAAACGATCAAGAAGAAGCCCGTTCAAAGACATCTTCAACACACAAAAAGTAAGCTCCCCTCTTCTCCTATCTGCCGCTTTGAAAACCCAGATTCAACGATAACGCAAAAAAAATCACCGGACCCTTTCGAACCCGGTGAAAAAATCTGTGCTAGGTAACAAGCCTAGCTAAACTCTTGGGATGAAAAAAACGAATTCTTCAATCCTCTAATTATATATAACTACACCGGAACCATCTTCAGGGCCAACATAATTTTCGCAAACGACAATTGTGATTTTCGCATACCAGACACAACTTATTGTTTTCATACAAAACAATCTTTAAAGTTTGAGTTTTTTTTCTGCAAAAAAATATGCTGTGAGAACAAATACCACTAGAGTTACAAGCATAAACCAAGGAAATCCACTATCCCCTAATCGGGTCATCATAAATCCGCAAACGATTGGACCTAGCATCCCCCCAACACCATTCATAAAGAAATATCCCGCTGTGGCACCTGCTAAATTCGCGCCTGAGAAATGATGACCTAGGACCGCCAGCGTTAGTGGAAACATTCCTAAAATGGCTCCTCCGGCAAAGAAAAGGAGCGGCCAGGAAATAAACAATGATTCTCGCTCGATCAAAATGGTAGCAAAGGTCAGAATAATAAATAGGCTACATACGCATAACCCCTTAAGGTATCCAATTTTGTCTCCTAGCCATCCAATGGGGCCAGAAAGAACAATGCCGCCCATTAGACAAACTGTCACAAGCAGGGCTGCTCCAGGAATGCTGAGCCCCAATTGTTCTCCATACACAGCCAATAAATTCTCATTCACGGCCTCAGCCATTCCAGCCACAAGAGAGGCTACCGCTATAGTTGGTAAAGCCAGCAAAAGAACAACCCCATTAAACTTTACGGGATCATCCTCAAAATTTTGTGTGAGACGTTTCGCCCATATAAGAGGGATAGCCATAAACAACATAAATAAGGACGCAAATACAAAAGGAAAGGCGCCTTTCGTCGGTAACACTTCGATCAAAGTCGGGCCTAGAGTCACACCTCCCGCAGTTGCTGCCGCATAAAAGCCCAACATAATGCCCTTATGAGTGCGATGAGAAAGCTGGCAAACCGTTGCACCTCCCATAATAAAAAGAATACCCGTCGCGCTTCCCAAAAGCACCCGCAATGGAAGCAACCAAAGCTGCGTCTCCACAAAAGGGACTGCAAGAAAAGAAGCTGATAAAAGTAAAATCCCTGTCAAAAATAAGGGCCGCGCGCCCATTTTATGTATAACAAGAGGAATGATAAGGCTGACAAGAATAAATCCTGCCCTCTGCATACCCGAACTAAAACCTATATATTCTTCGTCAAACCCCTTTTGGTCTAACAGTTCTGAAATGAGAGGGTCTATAAAACCAATTGCAAATCCAACACCGACCACTGATATAAGAACAGCGCGCAAGGTTTCTGAATGAGTTGTCTCTCCAAAAACCTCACTGATTAAGGATCTAGCCACTAATTTTGAACTTCTTACTTCTTATGAACAAACTTATAAGCTTGAGAAACGAGGTACCCACTTAAGGCAGTGGTAAAGAAGCTAAACAATACGTTTACAAGCGCCGTAAGTGCCTCAAACACTCCAGCAAGAAGCATACCTCCCCCAAAAGCAACAGGCATCCACATAAGTAAGACCCCTGCCAGTCCCATTAAAATCAGGACCGGTATAAATCCCAAAATAAAGAAACCGACCAATTTCCAAACAACCGTTCTCGTCGCATCCCAAGATTCTCTGAACATCTTCATACCAAAATTGTCTAAAGCAATAAGGGGAGATAAAAACGAGAACCGAAATCCAAAGAATACCAGTACGGGAAGGAGGAGTATGAAAGAAATTGCCGTAACGATTTTATGTGCATCCACCTCACCACCAAAGAGAAGTACACCCAAATTCACAATCCCTAACAAGACGCCCAAAATGATCATAAAAGCAAAGCCGATCAGCAACCCATACCCCAACAGTTTCCATTCCCGACGCAAAAAGGTAATATTGATCCACTGATTCTTTGGATCAGCTCCAGCCAGTAAAAAACGATACCAGGCAATGGTAAACCCCAGTGTTACAGCCATCTGCGTGAACGTATGAATAACTGTAAGAACAGTACCTGTCGTGGTCTCTTCTAACGCACCCATGCAAAATTGTAGCGCCGATAAAATAATGATCCAGAGTAGGGTAAACTGGAAAAATTCCCTCCTGCGCTCCCACACAAACTTATAAGCATCCACAATTGTCCCAAACAAGGGTAAGGATTTAACTGTTGCTGATTTTCCCGCCATCACTAGCCTCCATTTAGCATTATTTTCTTTTAATCTAACATTAAAATATCCCCTTGAAAAGAAAACTTTTCTTTTTTATACAAATGCCTATGGCACTCAATATAGTACGGTTGACTAAAAATCTAATATATCCTATCAACCTCCACTACAAACTAGACGAGTTCTGAAATTGAAAAGTTCTAAGACTAATTTCACTTTTAACGCAACAAGCCAACCCATTGGACTCTGGCTTCTCGGCATCTCACTTCTAATTCTTGCTATGGTCGCCTTAGGGGGCGTCACAAGACTGACGGGTTCTGGTTTATCCATAGTAGAATGGCAGCCCATTATGGGCATACTGCCTCCCTTTTCCTATGGTGAATGGGCTGCGTTGTTCAATAAGTATCAGCAGACACCAGAGTTCATTAAAGTTAATTTCACTATGGATCTGAGAGCCTTTAAATCTATCTTTTGGCTAGAATATTTTCATCGCCTCCTGGGACGTCTTTTAGGCCTGATCTTCATTCTACCTGCTATTTGGTTTTGTCTCACAGGACAGCTGCGGGGGAAAGTCCTTTACAAAATCGGAGGCCTCTTCATCTTGGGAGGCCTGCAAGGTGTTATGGGTTGGTATATGGTCAAAAGTGGCCTCGTCGATATTCCCTGGGTAAGTCCCTATCGTCTAACCGCCCATTTGGTTCTCGCACTTGTTTTATATGCTTTCACTCTATGGATCGCCCTGCAATATCTGTTTCCACATAAGAAAGAGTCAACCTACCCTCATAAAAAGATACATAATATTGTCCTTGCGCTTACAAGCCTAACCATATGTTGGGGCGCCCTCGTAGCAGGACATAAGGCTGGGCTGATTTACAATACCTTTCCTCTTATGGGACAGAAGTTCTTCCCAAATGATTTGTGGCATCTGCGCCCACTCGCAACCAATTTTTTTGAAAATCCCGTTGGCGTCCAATTCGCACACCGAGTCCTAGCAATGATAACACTGTGCTCCGTTGGAATCCTGTGGCAAAAAGTTACTTTCTCAAACGCATCTCAAAACCAGAAAAAAGCAGCCACCACAATGCTTGCTGTCGCCTTTATTCAAGTTGCACTTGGAATTACCACCCTCGTTCTGCAAGTTCCCCTTTTAGGAGCCATTCTTCACCAAATGGGGGCTTTCATCTTGCTTACAAGCGTTTTATGGATGCGATGGATATGTTCTCAAGGGGCTCCTTCTTTGCAAGAGCCTCAAACCCAGGCAAAGAACGGCCCTGCAACCATTTAAGGAAGGCACCACCACCCATAGAGACATAGGTAAAGTCGTTCACACACCCTGCCTCGGTGAGGGCGGCTACGGTATCACCACCGCCAGCAACACTTTGCAACTTACCTTCCTTTGTCAACTCAGCTACCCTTTTGGCAATGGCCTTTGTTCCCGCATCAAAAGGCGCTACTTCCGTTAATCCCAGGGGACCATTCCAAAGAACCGTCTGACAATCCTCCAACTTTTCCATGATCATATGAACAGACTTCTCACCAAGATCTAGAATCATGGCATCCGCCGGAAGATTTTTCAGATCAACAGTTTCGCTGGGTTCTCCGGGCTCAGTAGACGCTGCTATCGTGCCATCAACTGGCAAAATCAGATCACAATTTTCCTTTTGAGCATTTTCCAGAATGGACTTGCCCACGTCAATCATGTCAGGTTCGCAGATGGACCTTCCAATGTCTTGCCCTTGGGAAGCCATAAGTGTGTGTGCAATACCACCGGCCACAGCCAGCTTTTCAACTTTAGGAATAAGGTTTTCCAGAAGAGATAACTTTGTCGATACCTTTGCGCCACCAACAATTGCCATAATTGGACGTTTAGGATCGCTCAAAATCATATCCAGATTTGCAAGCTCTGCTTCCATGAGACGCCCAATCGCTGAAGGCAGAAATTTTGGAATTCCTTCAACCGAGGCATGGGACCTATGAGCCGCAGAAAAGGCATCATTAACATATAAATCAGCCAGCTTTGAAAGTTCCTTTGCGAAGGCCTTCTCATTAGCTTGCTCCCCAGGATGAAACCGAAGGTTTTCAAGTAAAACAACCTGACCATCTTCCATTGCGTCAACAGCCTCTTGGGCTTCTTTTCCAACACAATCTGGAACAAAGGTAACGTAAGTGCCATAAAGTGCATCGCTTAAAGGGCGCACTACTGGATGGAGAGAGAATCGAGCATCCATCTTTCCATTGGGACGCCCAAAATGAGACATCACAATGACTTTTGCCCCCTTGTCCATAAGCTCACAAAGGGTGGGAGCCACTCGATCAATTCTCGTCATGTCCGTAATAGCCCCATCGTGCATAGGGACATTTAAATCCGCTCGAACAAGGACTCTCTTACCTTTTAAATCAAAATCATCAAGTGTAAAAAATTGTGACATGGTTTAGACCGACGCTCTCATTAGTAGTTAGAAAACCTTTTACTTTGGAGAAGTAATCATGTTAGAGGAAATAAATTCAGATAAGTTTTGAAGTACCATATATGACTCAAAAAAGATTAATATTTGACCACTTATACACCCTAGAAGGGCTTGAGGGAATCGATAACCTGTTTCGAAATTTTCTTCAAGGTCAAAATGGCATCCTTTCCAACTTATATGAGAAAACTAGGAAAAATTCTTCAAACATCAAGCCGCTAGAAGAGAGTCACCTCGTTGTTCAGCTCTATCCCTATGTGGAACAATTCTTGGCCCAAGCTTTCAAGATTGAAGAAAATGTTAAAACCCTTCAATCAAGCCACAAAATCCTAACACCTCTCCATATCTGCAAGAGAAATTTTGTGCAACGCCGGGCCATTAAAAAATATACACCACAGGATGCCACTTCCTTCGGGCCAGAACTAAGAGACAAACTGGAAAAACACCTTGGAGCCAAGTTTAGTGATCTTGCCTTCGCCACCCAGGTATCAAAATGGTGTACAGATGAAACCCTATATGAAGAAGAAATCATTTTAGCCCTTAAATACGCCGCATGGGCCTGTCTGACAAAAACAGGGCAATGTATGCATAAGGAGAGTGTTCTATTTGAACTTCCCAAGAAGATAGACCCGAAAAACCTTGTAGAAACGACAGAAACGCCTTCAGGGGCTCTGCAAGCATGTCCAGAAAATATCAGGCATCGGAAAGGATTTGATCTCACGGATCAAGGGCCCTCCCAACAGCATGCCTTTTCCCAGGCACATTATTGCATATTTTGTCACGAGCGAGACAAAGACTCGTGTTCAAAAGGTTTCAAAGAGAAGTCCGGAGAAGGATTCAAAAAAAACGATCTAAATATTCCTTTAACAGGTTGCCCTCTAGAGCAAAAAATCTCCGAAATGAATCTAGCAAAATCTGCTGGCTTTAATATTGGTGCCCTCGCAATCATCTGTATAGATAACCCCATGGTCGCTGCAACAGGTCATCGGATTTGTAATGACTGTATGAAGAGCTGTATTTTTCAAAAACAGACCCCCGTAGATATCCCAGGAATTGAAACACAGATTTTGAAAGAAGTGCTGGCACTTCCGTGGGGTTTTGAAATCTATAGTCTCTTGACGAGATGGAATCCTCTCAATTTCAAAAACCCCCTCCCCTTGCCAAAAACCAGTAAAAAAGTACTCGTTGTCGGAATGGGTCCCGCAGGTTTTACCCTTTCCCATCATCTGATGAACGCTGGACATACTGTGGTTGGCATGGATGGGCTAAAAATTGAGCCTCTCCCCTCTTCTCTGTCAGGAGTTGACGTTCTGGGAAACAACCACTCCTTTCAACTGATTGAAAATGCAGCTTCGCTTTTTAAGGCTTTGAGTGAGCGAATTGTTGGCGGTTTCGGAGGGGTTGCCGAATATGGAATTACAGCTCGATGGGACAAAAACTTCTTGACTGTAGTGCGTCTCCTCCTCGAGCGACGCAGGCCCCAGTTCAATATGCTGAGTGGCATCCGGTTTGGGGGAACCTTAACAGAAGAAACAGCCTTTAACATGGGATTCGACCACATTGCTCTTTGTATGGGAGCAGGTCAGCCAAAATTGATTCCTATGAAAAATAGGACCGCGAGAGGCGTGAAAATGGCCAGCGACTTCTTGATGAACCTTCAACTCTCCAACACATCCCAAGAAGAGTCTAATACAAACCTTCAGATGAGACTTCCTGTTGTTGTCATTGGGGGCGGCTTAACCGCCATTGATACAGCAACAGAAGCCCTTGCCTACTATCCAATCCAAGTGGAAAGATTCTTAAAACGGTATGAAAGCCTTGTTTGTAAACTGGGTGAAGAGAAAGTTCGCTGTGACTGGACAGAAGAAGATCAAATAATTGCCGATGAATTTATTTCCCACGCACAGGCCATTCGCCTGGAAAAAGAAAAAGCACGCCAAGAAAACCGTGCGCCAAATATTTTGAAACTCCTAAACCAATGGGGTGGCGTCACCATTGCCTATAGAAAGCAACTGATAGAGTCCCCCAGTTATCGCTTAAACCACGAAGAAGTAAAAAGCGCCTTAGAAGAAGGCATTCAATTCCTAGAAAACATTACCCCTCTTCAAGTTGAAACCGACAGCTACGGTCATACAAGTAGCCTCATCGTAGAAAGAAAAGCTTCGAAAGCTAAAATACCTCTCGCCGCCAAATCCATTTTTGTGGCTGCAGGGACAAAACCAAATACAATTATTGCCAAAGAAAATGAAGTCTCGCTTTCCGTCTGCAATGACCATTTTCAAGCCCTCGATTTGGAAGAAAATTTAAATACATCTTCCGAAACTCCACGACGAAGAAAATCATCCATTTTCACCTCCATAAGACCGGACGGTAGGTCCATAAGCTTTTTGGGAGATCTCCATCCATCCTATGCAGGAAATGTTGTTAAAGCCATGGCCAGTGCAAAACAGGGGGCACCTCTCATCAGTATGCAACTGGCAAAATGCGCCCCAAATAAGATTGATGAGGGGAAATTCCAGCAGGATTTAAACCAGAAATTAAGAGCTCAACTCCTTGAAATAAAAAGGTTAACACCTAAAATTATCGAACTAGTCATCAAAGCTCCTCAAGCCGCGCGCGCCTTTAAGCCTGGACAATTTTTCCGACTTCAAAATTTTGAAGCAATTACGCATGGTGCTGGCCACACGCAACAAAGCCTGGAAGGATTGGCCCTAACGGGTGCGTCCGTTGACCTTGAAGCGGGCACAATTTCAACTATTGTCTTAGAAATGGGCGGATCTTCCGATCTCTGCACAAGCCTTTTAAAGCCAAAAGATCCGGTGATTCTAATGGGTCCGACTGGATCTCCCACTTACATCCCTTCCAAGGAAACCGTTTTACTTATTGGGGGTGGGCTTGGAAATGCTGTCCTCATGTCCATTGGAAAAGCTTTAAAGGCAAATGGTTCAAAGGTGCTTTATTTTGCAGGATATAAGGAAAATCAAGACCGGTTTAAAAAAGAGACTCTGGAAAATGCCGCAGATTGCGTTGTATGGTGCTGCGAGGAATCCCCTGGATTTTCGCCCACGAGATCCCAGGACAAAGCCTTCCATGGGAATATCATTGAGGCCCTACACGCCTATGGGACAGGGAAATTAGGAAATACGGCTATTCCTATGTCAGATGTTCAACGGATTATTACCATTGGATCAGCAAATATGATGGCTGCCGTAAAGGAGGCGCGTCATTCATCCCTCAAGCCACTTCTTTCCCCCGATCACCTGGCTATTGGCAGCATCAATTCGCCTATGCAATGTATGATGAAAGAAATCTGCGGCCAATGTATACAAAGACAGGTCGACCCAATAACAAAACTTGAGACAATTGTCTTTTCATGCACGAACCAAGACCAATCTCTAGACAGAGTGGATTTCTCTTGTTTGAAAGAGCGACTCAACCAAAACCGTCTTTCTGAATCTCTTACCAGACAATGGATTGCTAGCAGCCTACGACGCAACGTCAAGTAAGACCCTATAGAAAACAGAATGCCTTATAAAAAGATATTCTCTTACAAGCATTTAATTTTTCCTCATTTAAGGGTATAATGAAGGGATATAAGAAAGTTCATTGTTGAACCAGTGAGGCGTTTGTGTTGCGTAAATATTTTCAGAGAACAGAAAAACATACCCCCTGGTACCTGCTGGTGGCATTTGGTTTCTGCATTCTATTCACTGGAGATATGCTTGTTTTTGTAACTGCAGCCCATTCAAAAGCAGCCCATCGCACCTTGCACCATATAACGCCCTTCCATTTCAAGAAAATCCCCACTAACACGCCTCACCCAAGTGCCCCGAGAGTGGTTCACGATGACCCAGCTGCTGCTCGAGAAATTGCCGGTGCACAAAGAACTTTTGATGCAAGTGTGAGATCACAAAGAACGCAAGCGGACCTTGAAGGATTTGCAGGACCCGTTCCACAAAAAGTTGCGGAAGAAGCCTCTTTGCTACCAACCAAACCTTCTGGCAGCCTTGCCAAGGCACCTCAACTATCCATCGCCCCGCAAAAACTTAAAAATGCCTTGTTGTCAAAAGTGGATCAAGCCCTTGCGCAGAACAAAGATCCGGCTATGTTTCAGTCTCTCATGAAACTTAAAAGCCAAATTTCAAGCGCACAAGATCCCAGCAGCCTTATGGAGCATATGCATACTTTACAAGGACTTACAGGTGAAAACCTAGATATTGCTAGTTTGGTTCCAACCGATGTCTCAAATTACGTTGGAAAAGCAGAGGACACGCTCAAAGGGCTGGCGGGAGGTGCTGGCTTTTCCCAAGCTGGAAGCCAGCAAGGAAATACAGTTAACCAAGAGGTACAGCAACTTGAACAAGTCCTCCAAGAACTTCAAGACACCCAGAGAAAACTGGGAGGCGGACAACAGGGTATCTACCCCCAAGCACAAGCCCTCGATCAACATGCGCAGCGCCTTGAATCTCAAGCACAAGGGTTTCTGGGTCAGGACTCCCCTAACGACATAAAGGGGCCGGGAACTCCTATTGGAAAAGGAACTCAAAAGTCAGATTCTTCAAGTTGGGGAGGGTTTTAGATTTATGAATTTTTTCATCCAAAGCACTTCTCAGAAAAATATTGTTGCCAGGTTTTATACCTTGTTTCTCATGTTTCTTATGAGTTTGGTCTCTCTAC
This sequence comes from Alphaproteobacteria bacterium, assembly GCA_018662925.1. NCBI lineage: Bacteria > Pseudomonadati > Pseudomonadota > Alphaproteobacteria > Alphaproteobacteria bacterium. The sequence continues at coordinate 10,919 of JABJFC010000044.1, forward strand.
CCTCAAGCGCCAACGTCCCAGGGTTTCAGAGTCTTAACGTTTTCAACGAGGCAATTTCACAGGTTCAACAGGCCATTGGAGATCTTAAATCCTTACAAGGACCTATAAATCAGGCACGCTCCCTCTCTCAGCAGGGTCAAAAAATCCGAAATGGCATTCAAGATTTATGGCAAACCGGTGAGAAACTTAAAAACTTCTCCGGATCTCCACAAGAGTTTACACAACAAACCCAAGAATACGCCCAAAAATTACAATCTCAAGGGTCGAACCTTGAAGCTCATGGGAACAACTATCAGCAACATGCTCATAGTCTCAGTCGCTTTCCTCAACTCGCCGACCACGCGAGGCAAGTTGATCAAATAGGAGAGAAAATGGGTCAGCGGGGTAAAAGAATGCGCCGGTCCGGAGAAACCCTTCAATCTCAAGGGATTACCACGGGCCGAGTCAGGAAACTCCAGAATGAGGTTGCTCAACTTCAGCAAGAGCTCTCGGCTGCAAGAGGTAAAAAGGGTACCGCAACTACCCCTTCCGGAAAAAAGGGCTGGGGGGCTCTCAAAGATAAAAAACTCCTGAAACAAGAGCAGACCCAAGAAAAGCAATTCCTTCAACAGGAAAAAAAGCAAGAAGGGGCTCAACTGAGGCAAGAAAAATCTCAAGAGAAAAGATTTTTAAAGGAAGAAGCCAGACAGGAAAAAGCTGAAGAAAGAGATCTCCTGCGAAAAGAAAAAACAACGGGGAAAAAAGACGAAAAGACATTGTCAAAAGAAGAAACACAGATCCATGAAATCCAACAAGAACTCAAAGGCGGCGCTAAAACAGGACCTGGGGTTGTAACAACTCAACGGGGTCAAAAATCCGCAAGCAAGAAAAAAGGAAGACAAAAAAAACCGCGCGCACCCAGAAAAGCACCCGCTTTCGAAAAGCCAGGTGCGAGTGAAAAAACGCCCACAATTAAATCCAAACAACCCACTCGACAGGAATCACAGCAGCCCGACACGCAACAGGAACAACAACCTCATCAAGAACAGGGACAAACTCAGCAACAGAATCAGCAACCTAGGCCACAACAACCTCAGCAACAGAAGCAGCAATCTGGGCCGCAACAACAACCTCAGCAGCATGAAAAACCCATTAAGGGAGGACTCCATAAAGAGCCTAAAAGCGAAAAGCCCACCAAAGGGGGACTTCATATGGGCAAGCCGGTAGAGGCTTCAAAAAAACCTGTTACTGGGCAACAGCAGAAAACTCAACAGCCTAAGCAACAGAAGCAGCAACCTAGGCCACAACAACCTCAGCAACAACCTCAGCAGCAGAAGCAGCAGCAACAACCTCAGCAGCATGAAAAACCCATTAAGGGAGGACTCCATAAAGAGCCTAAGGGCGAAAAACCGACCAAGGGTGGACTTCATATGGGCAAGCCGGTAGAGACTTCAAAAAAACCTGTTGCTGGGCAACAGCAGAAAACTCAGCAGCCTAAGCAACAATCACAGCAGCAGAAACAGAAAACTGCATGTGATCCAAAGACACAAAAATGCCCGCAAGCCTCTAGCAATAAACAACGCGGAAAGAGACGTGGTGGTGGTGCCGTTGCGGGGGGTGGTCGAAAAGCTAAAACGCGCAAAGGGAAATAAGCTAACCTTTTAGGCGTTCCTCAGCTATTTGATCCGCTGCTTCCGAAGTAGAAATATTCAAATCATCAGACATCTTAAACACCTCTAGAAGATACGAATCCATTTGATTTATATGCTTTACCGTTTTAGCTCGATCGTAATCTGGCCCTTCATAGAACACATTAATCAATCCGCCTGCGTTAATGATATAATCAGGGGCATATAGGATCCCTCTATCCAGCAAGGCTCTGCCGTGGTGGGTTTCTGCAAGCTGGTTATTTGCGCTTCCTGCAATTATTTTTACTTTTAATCTGGGAATCGTCTCATCATTTAAAATACCACCCAAAGCACAGGGCGCAAAAATATCTGCCTCAGCATCGTAAAGCTTTTCAGGATCAAAAGGCATTGCTTCAAAATTTTGGACCGCTTTCTGGACAGTCGTGGGATCTATATCTGAAACATAGAGTTTAGCACCTTCTTTATGGAGTGTTTCACAAAGGGACATCCCGACGTGTCCAAGTCCTTGCACAATGACTCTCAGCCCCTTTAGAGACTTTTTCTTCAACTTGTATTCAACCGCCCCCAGCATCCCTCTATAGATACCTAAAGCTGTATAAGGAGATGGATCACCACTGCCACCGTGACTTAGATGCAAACCAGAAACGTAGGGCGTTTCCGTATAGATTTGGTGCATATCCTCTACTGAGGTCCCGACATCTTCTGCCGTAATAAAAAGCCCATGAAGATGATTGATAAATCGCCCCATTTCCTGAAATAGTTCCGGCGTCTTATCTTTTTTTGGATCCGCAATGATAACGGCCTTTCCGCCCCCCAAAGGCAAACGAGCCATGGCAGCTTTGTACGTCATACTCCGAGAAAGTCGCAGAACATCGGTTAAAGCCTCATCTTCATCCATATAGGGCCACATACGACAACCACCCAAAGCTGGCCCCAACTTTGTACTATGGACAGCAATAATAGCTTTTAGATTGCTTTTAGGATCGCAGTGATAGGTTACAAGTTCGTGATTATCAAAATCCTTCGAAGTAAAAACCATCACGCCTTTCCCACAGTAACTTCCTCTCCTGTTAGGATATTGTTTTTTTAAGAAACATGCAATTGGGATCTTGCACTTGCGTAAATTTCAATTTGCACGTATGAGAGTGGTGGCTTACGCTTATGCAGGAGTAAAATGAGAATGGAAAAACGTCCGTTAATTATGGATTGCGACCCTGGACAAGATGATGCAATTGCTATTTTGATGGCCATCGCGTTTCCAGAGCGCTTTGACATACTGGGGATTACGACCGTTAGTGGAAATGTATCCCTAGAAAAAACAACAACGAATGCCCTCAAAACGTGTGAGCTCGCCGGACGAACAGATATACCAGTTTACGCAGGATGTTCCCGTCATTTGGTCAATGATGCCTTCCATATGGATGAAGATCTGCATGGGGAAACCGGCTTAGGGGGCACAGAGCTACCTGATCCAGAGACAAAAGTTCAAAAAGAACACGCCGTCGATTTCCTCATTGAAGCCATCCTAGCTTCTCCTAAAAAAGTGACCCTTGCAGTCACAGGACCACAAACAAATATTGCCATGGCTTTGATCAAGGATCCAAGAATCAAAGGCAATATTGAAGAAATTATTTTCATGGGTGGCGCCCTCGAAGAAAGTAACATAACCCCATCAGCAGAATTTAACATGTATCTGGATCCAGAGGCCTGTAGAGTCGTCTTCACGAGCGGCGTCAAGCTTACCATGCTGCCACTAGACATTACCCACAAACTCTTAACATCAAAGACTCGATTGGAAAAGATTCGCGCTGTCGGCAATAAGCAAGCCGAAGCAGTGTACAGCATGCTCGCTTTCACAGAAGAGTACGATATGAAACGCTATGGAATGGATGGTGGCCCTGTTCACGATCCTTCCGTTTTGGCGTTCATGTTGAAGCCTGAGCTGTTTGAAGGAAAAGATGTCTACGTGACAATGGATCTTAATGGGGAATATACCCGTGGACGAACAGTCATAGATTGGTTTGATCTTACAAATACCACCCCTAACATTTACGTCATCCGGGATGGCGATGTTGACGGCTTCTTTGACCTAATCATAGACTGCCTAAAACGCTACTCTACCGGTGCCGTGGCTGCTTAAGGGCGATGGCAGCTCATATTTTCCTGGATACCGCGCTCATAATGAATTCTAAGGCGCGCCTTCGGCTTGCTGAGAATTCCTAATGGCCGGCATGACGACCTTTATCTCGGATAAACCAGCACACCAACTATCCGGAGAATATGTCATCTTACCACTTCCTTCTCACTCGGCACAGTTAGAGTCCAGGTCACAATGTCACCCGCAACATTGTTCATAGCCAAACAGAAAGCCTTGGAAACTTCCTTAACACTATTACTGTCAATGGGAACTTTTGATTGGAAAAGTTTGTAATCCATGACCATCCGATCTGAAAGCCTCAAGACCTTAGCTCCAATCGCCACATAGACATGTTTATCATCACCAGATTTAGCTTCCAGTTGGAACTCCCTTATATCTGTCATCAACACATAGTTTGCCTGAAGGCCTGATGTAGATAGACCAACACCCAAGATCTTTCCTGAATTTTCAAATAACTCTAGCAATCCATCCTGCACCATAGGTGACAACTGATCGACCCAACGAGCATTGTCCACATACGTAAACTCATAGAGCCCTTTTTTCACAATAATGCGATCTGTATTAAATTGAAGTTCCGCTCGAGGTGCCTCAATCAAAAGCTGCCATGTTACGGGCTCAACTTGAGGCGTAAAATTCCTATCCATATTAAAATGGATTTGTTCAAACTTTTTCGGATCCTCGGGAAAAAAACTAACGCACCCAGATAGGACCATGAGTGTTATAAGCCATAGGAAATTTCTATTCATCGTAAATGGTACCCCTCTGATGGTGACTCAAACAAAAAGTTCAGGGGACCCTTTTCCACATCCCCAGAAAGGCGCCCAATTGTTGCCAAGGTATTCTTCATCTGAACCATTAGATTAGACAGCTCGTAAAGACCGCGATTAAAAAAGTCCCTAATTGCCGATCTATTTTCCGAAACAATCTCCTCAACCCCATCGGCCGCATTACTAAAAGATTGAGCCGCCATTTGAATGTCATCCATGGTATCAGGTGATTTGTCTTCCAAGGTTTTCATAACACTTGAAAGTCTGGTCATCGCAATACTGCTTTTATCTATAAGCTGATCGATATCTTCACGACGTTCTGAAAGTGTATGGGTGACGTCTCTTATGTTTAGAATAATTTCAGTGACCGCCTCTCGATTGTTCTCATCCAATAATTTGGAAAAGTCTTTCACAAGCTCATTCGCATTACTCACAAGCTTTGGCATGGAATTGAATAATTTTTGCAAGCCCGAGGCCTTTGAGGGAATAACAGCATATTCTTCTCCCGCTTTAGGCAGGAGTATTGGACTTTCTCGAGTTCCCCCGTGAATTTGGATAATGGATATACCCGTAATGCCTTGCATCTCCAAAGACGCAATAGAATCTTCCTTGATTGGCGTCCCAGACTTTATTCCCACATGAACGCGAATCATCTCAACATTCTTGGGATCAATGGCTATATCTTTGACGACACCAATGGGAACACCCCTATAAAGAACTTGAGAACCGTCCTTTAACCCCGTAACCGTTTCCTTAAAATAGATATTATAAAAAGCCTGTTTATTCACCAGCTCAACCCGTCCAAGCCACAGCAGAAACAATGCTGCTGCAAGTATAAAAGCAAGAAGGAATCCGCCAACAGCCATGTAACTTGCCTTAGTTTCCATGCTCTACTCTCCCCATACTGCTTTGGCCCGTGCGCCGTGGAAATACTTTTGAATCCAAGGATTCTTATTTGCCATAATCTCATCCACTGTTCCGACGATAACTTGTTTATCAACAAGAACCGCTATCCGATTGCAAATTGTTTTCAACGAATCTAAATCATGGGTCACCATAACAACGGTTAAGTTCAAATTAGATTTTAGCTCATTTATAAGGCTATCAAAAGCCCCCGCAGAAATTGGATCTAAACCGGAAGTAGGCTCATCCAAAAAGAGAATTTCCGGATCCAAGACAAGAGCACGTGCCAATGCCGCCCTCTTGGTCATGCCACCCGATAATTCTGAGGGATATTTGAACGCTGTGGCCGCAGGAAGCCCCACCATGGAAAGCTTTTGAAAAACCACCTCTTCTGTTAGAGGTTTCTTCAATCGAGCAAGCTCCCGTAAAGGCACTTGGATATTATCTGAAACACTCAAGGAACTAAAAAGCGCTCCCCCTTGAAAAAGTACGCCACATTGCTGATCAATTTGGGCACGCTCTTTAAAGGAAAGGCCTGCTATATTTTTCCCTAGAATACGTACTTCCCCTCCGCTTGGGCGATGAAGCCCCAAAATAGTATGAAGTAAGACTGATTTACCGGCGCCCGAAGCTCCCACAAGTCCTAAAACTTCACCGCGATAGATTGTAAGATCCAAAAGATCATGGACAATCTGTTTGCCAAAGGCATTCACTAAATTGTGGACTTGAATAATTGGGACTTGGGTTCGTTTGTCCATCTACCATCCAATATGTGAAAAAACAACAGAGAAGAGGGCATCAAAGATGATGACTAAGAAAATGCCCTCCACCACAGACCGCGTCGTTTGTTGCCCAACACTTTCGGCACTCCCGGTTACCTTGAGTCCTTCAAAACATCCCACCATGGCAATCAAAAAGGCAAAAACCGGTGCCTTCACAAGACCAATGAAGAATGTCTTCAGTGTCACAGCTTGTCTTACCTGATCTATGATCTGACCAAATGAAATGTCGATCAAGAATGAGAGCATGACGCTTCCCCCAATCAAACCCAAAATATCAGCAAAAAAAGTCAGGAAAGGCAAGGCTATCACCAAACCTAAGATCCGAGGAACAACCAGATACTCCATGGGATCCAGCCCCATGGTTTTCATGGCATTCACCTCTTCATTCAGAACCATGGTACCTACTTGCGCCGTAAAGGCACTTCCCGAACGACCTGCTACAACAATGGACGTGATCAAAACACCGACTTCCCGTAGAATGCTAATGCCCAATAGGTTGATGGTGAAGATCTCGGCCCCAAAGCGGGCAAGTTGGTGCACCCCCTGATATGCCAACACGACACCAATAAGAAAGGATATCAACCCAACGATGGGGAGTGCATCCATTCCCACATCTTCAATATGGTGTGTCAAAGAAATCAGCCGAAATTTACGGGGATGTCTGATGGCTCCCCAAAATACGACGGCAATTTCTCCAAAAAAAGACAAAAGCTCCTTGCATTGAATTGAAAGTTCAAAGGCAGCTTTTCCTATGCGATTTAGCGTATAACAACAAAAACCCAATTTTTTGGGCGGCTGAACGTCCTCGATGGGATACTGGGAAACTTGCTTGATAAGAGCACGAACATCCTTGTTGCCCCCTGTACATTGGACCGAGATTCCGTGCTTTTGAAGAGATTGCAACGTCCGCTCAATAACGAGACCACCTGTAGTATCCATAGATTCAACAGCAGAGAGATCTAGCACAGCCTTAGTTGCATTCTGAGTCTTTAAGAGGCGCAAGGTCCTGTCTGCCTCTTTAATAGACCATACGACCCATCTGCCCACTGCTTTAATGTGGAGGATGTTCTTGGCCTCAAAACGAGTCTCAACCGTTGCTACAAACACGATTCCCCTCTTCTCTCCCTAAACATTGTTTTTCTTTTATTTTCGCTGAGGTTTGCGCAAGAAGCAAGGGGAAGAAATCGTTATTTGTCATTCTACAAAGTTGCAGGACGCTCTCACGTCCTCCAACTGGATAAAATGTAACCTATGTCTCAAGAATTTTTTGTGTCCTTTCTATCCGAAAGGACAATCTTTACTACTCCTTGATCAAGGTAGCGAACATCCACTCATGACCATCACGATCAGTCACTTTGCAAATGCGGTCTCCCCAAAAGGAATCTTCTGGCTCCATAAGAGAAGAGGCACCAGCACCTAAAGCCCTCTTGTACATGGCATCAACATCTGAACAGTACACATATAATCCAGAGGGCGGCAAAATATTCAGGGACTTTGGCGACTTGTTAGGTTTATCAAATGCGCCTTCAGGCCCCAGCATAATATGGGCATCTCCCAATTTCATATGAGCATGAACGACTTGTCCGTTCTCACTTTTCATGGGATCATCAGCAGCTTCAAATCCAAAAGCCTCTTTATAAAAAGAAATAGCATCCTCTGCGTTCTGAACTGTCAAATAAGGTGTTAAGGCTGGAAGAGTTCCAGGCTTATAGGCATGTTCACTCATGTTCGGCTCCTTTTAAAATTTCTCTATGACTTTACGCTAGGAGCAAAAGCATTTGAAGTCAATGAGTTGTGGAGAAAGAGCTTGGTTTCATAAAAAACCATTATTCCAAGTTCTCTGACGCCTCCCGAGACTCTAAACCACGATTATAGATTTCCCGACGAGGCCAGCCGGTTTTTGTGGCAAGATGGGTGGCGGCATCTTTTAGGGAATGGGCTTTGAGCTCTTCCTTCAAAAGGGCTTCTATTTCTTCTATCGTATATTTTTTCTCGCCAGGAGGGTGAATCACCAAAACCGCTTCCCCCTTTGGGATTCCATTTTTCTCGTAGAAATCCTTGAGCTCTCCTGGCAACCCTCGGCGCATTTCCTCATAGTATTTGGTAAGCTCTCGGGCAACGATGACGGGACGATCCTTTAGAACCTCTGATATGTCGTCCAAACTCTTTATGAGTCGCTTCGGAGATTCATAGAAAATAAGAGTCGTTTGAACATCTTGAATCTCTTGAAGCACCTTAAGCCGAGCAGCCTTTTTGTCCGGCAAGAAGCCCATGAACATAAACCGATCTGGAGGGGCGCCCGATAAAACCAATCCCGTTAAAGAGGCTGTGGGCCCCGGCAGGCAGGTTATGGGAATGTCCTGCTGGATACAGTCCCGAATGAGTTTGTAACCAGGGTCAGATATAAGGGGCATGCCAGCATCGGAAACGAGAGCCACAGAATGCCCTTGATGTATTTTGTCCAGGATTTCGGGACGGCGCTGATTGGCATTGTGCTCATGATAAGACAGGTAAGGCGTTTCTATATCATAGAAATCTAAGAGCTTTTTCGTAACCCGTGTATCTTCACAAGCGATGGTTGAAACCTTGATCAACGTCGCAAGGGCCCGCAGGGTAATATCAGAAATGTTTCCAATAGGGGTTGCGACAATGTAAAGTCCTGGGATAATAGTCACGTCAGGTAAAAAGTAAGAACGAGGAGGAGACTTTGAATTTTCCATGCCGACTAAGGGGCCTACGCTTTCTGTTTCTAATGAGCTGTTTAGGGTTGCTCACTGCCCTCTCCCTTTCGGGCTGTAGCAAGAGATTACGTCAAGAGCCTGCTCCTGTACAAGACCCTCTTCGGAAAAAGGAAGATTCTCTCTCAAAAGCTGGCTCTAAACGGGAAGTTCCCTTCCGAGTTGCCTTACTTTTGCCATTGTCTGGCCCCCACTCTAAATTAGGGAAATCTATGCTTAAGGCTGCTGAGCTCAGTCTTTTTGAATCAGAAGGTCAAAATGTGGAGTTCTCACCCCACGATACTAAAGGGAGCGTCGAAGGGGCAAAAGCTGCCGTTCAAACAGCCCTTAAAAAGCAGCCTGACTTAATCTTGGGCCCCCTTCTGTCTGATCAGGTGAAAGCCGTCACCCCTTTGGCTTGGGGAAGTGGCGTTCCCGTTTTGTCTTTCTCCAATGATACATCTGTCGCAGGAGACAATGTTTTTGTTATGGGCCATCCGCCCCGGGAACAGACTGAACAAATTCTCAATTATGCCCTAGAGCAAAAGCTATTTCGGTATGTCATCGTTGCTCCAACGAATACCTATGGAGACACGGTTGTAAAAACGGTAAAAGACATTCTACGAGAAAATCCAACCGCGCGACTCAACGAAGTTATTTCCTATGAAGGCGACGTCAATACCATCAAGAATAAGCTAGCCTCACTGGACCTACGAGAAATTGATGCCATTTTGATTCCTGAAGGAGGGTATGCCCTCACGCAAATCGTGAAGTACATTGCCACCGAATCAACTGATCCTCATAGGGGAAGCATTCGTTCGGTGCGGCTATTGGGAACCAGCCAATGGGATGAAGACGCACTTTTGAGAGACCCACATCTTTATGGCGCATGGTTTGTGGCCCCGCCCCTCAAAAAACGGCGTGCGTTTGAAGAAACTTATAAGGCCAATTATAAGGAAGCGCCTCTCCGACTCGCGAACCTCAGCTATGATGGCATCCATATTTCTAAAAAGCTTGCGGAACAGGAAAATCAATCGGTTTCGGAAACACTGACACAAATCCAGGGCTTTTCGGGCCTCGACGGCAGGCTAAAATTTGATGCCGAAGGAATTCCTAAGCGAGAGCTGGCCATTATAGAAATCACACCCACCGGATTCCATGAGCTTTCTGTTTCCCGCGACAATCAAGAAATCAATTTGCTCAATCCGGATTTGCTGTTTTCTTTTCAATAAAAGAGCACGTTATCCCTTGACAGATTCCCGCGGGATCTCCTAAATAACCCTGATCTTTCCCTTCGGGAAAATCCCCACCCCGGGCGCTTAGCTCAGTTGGTAGAGCATCTGACTTTTAATCAGAGGGTCATAGGTTCGAATCCTATAGCGCCCACCAGGGAGAGTAAGGGATACGATGATTTCGGAAAATGAAAATATTGATCCAGGTAGCGTATAGGTAGCAGCAAAAATTTGTTACTCCTCCCCAATATGGAGAATATTTCTTCCTTAACACAGTCTACGCCTTTTAACATTTTCCATAACTTATATTGAAAAATTAACCCTTAAATCAATACTTCTCTTATACCATACGATTCTTACTACTTCTTTTTTTCTAGTGAAGACAAATAGTTTTTATAGTGATCTACTCCACATTTTCCTTCAAAGTGACCCTCCCAATTATGATTAGGATAGCATGAGGGCGTTTTATTGAGCCGCCCTCCCAAGTCTTTCTTATGTTGTAATCTATGCCCGGATTTAGTTTTAAGGTCAGTATACTTATACGAAAACCCTTTTTGAGCCTCAAGTCCCCGTTTATGTGCAAGTTCATGCCCCTTAGGTACAGGTATAGTGTTTCTTTTTCCTCTCTTCTTTTGGTTAATAGCATGAATGATTTCTCCCTTAATATTTCTTCCGATTTTAGGATCTTTCGCCATTCTTCTAAGCTGTGCTTGTTTACCACGTCTCCCCAATTTGCTCAGATGTGTCTTTTTAGCAATTGAGACTGCTCTAGTTTCAAGAGCCAGTGCAGACATACCTCTACTAAGTTTACCAAACTTCGAAACACTTGCAATTTTAGATATAGCACCTGGAGAGAACCATCCTACAAGTAATTCTGTCGTTTGACCCAAATCTTGTGCAACTACTTTAGAACACAAGCCACTTGTTCGAAGACCATTTGCAGTTAACATTCCTGCTGTATGAGAGATAGGAACAATCAAATAGTTATCAACTGAACCAATGGCCTGTCCAACATAACTTTCATTAAAAGTTGCTAACCTTTGAGCCACAGTAGAAAGCCCTTCACAATCTTGTATGTATTCTCCTACATTACGAGAAAAAGTATTTATGTAACCGCTTTCATCATCTCCATCAGAAAAATACCCAGTGCCAGAGGAATTTCTTTCATTGGGCATGTGATCTTCTTGGAAGAGATTTATAGCTTCCTCATTCCTATTATTTATATCTATACTGACAGGGACTGAACCATTGGGTGTCGACAGGGTTAAATCTATATTCTGTAGATCTAGTGTATCTCCAGCAAAATTTATCTCGCTTTGTTCGTTTTCATCCGAAGTTTCTGAAAAACGAAGATCTACAGGTATGTTTTCTCCTTCACTTAACATGTCCCCCGGGGTTTCCTCCACGGCACTGTTCGAGTCGGTAAAATCTTTTAATTGCTCTGCTTCAACATCATCCAGCTCTGTCTCTTCAGTTTTTTCAGATGTATGCAAAGTTGTATTTACACTTTGTGTTTCTTTGGGACTTTTAGTAGCACTATCCCATTCTTTTTTATTTAGGATGGGAACTTTCAATTTAATGTTGCTATGAGTATCTTGTAGCACTTCATAGCCATCACTTTCTACTAAAGAAGACTCCCCAGGGCCCTTATCGGAAACTACAGAATGATGAACTGCCTTAAAATTTCTGGAACTCTTCGATAAATTTACTGCTTCGAATAATGGCTTACTCAAAGGTGCCTTTTCTTTATTAGTTCCTTGATCCTCACTCTGAGATTGAGGAATGAATGATTTTAAGCTACCAGAAACACTAAAACCACGGGATTTTGTTGTTTCTTGTACATCATTTTTCACTATTTTATCAGGAGAAAATCCATTTACTAAAGCTCCGGTTAAAACAGTAGTTCCTACTTTCATTCCATTCTCACTGTCCGGATTTTGGATGGTCACACCACTTTTTTCTTTAACCACTTCAGTTTTTTCACGATCTTGTGAATAACTTACAAAGCCTGATGACGACGCTCCTTGGCTATCAGACATAGCTGAATGTTTACTAACGGTACTTGTAGAATTTAGAACATCAACTTTTCCTGAACCGGTGATGGCAGTAGCTGTCGCATTTTTTTGCTCCCAAACTTCAGCATCAACATGAATATTACCTCTAACATTTAAATTCTGCATCACAACATCTGTCGCTTGTGTTTTTTCCTGCCTGTGATTCACGCTTGTATTACCTAAAATATCTGAAGACACTTCAACAGACTCACTGCGATGAGAAGATTCATGTTGTCCTCCTTCTTGAATGAATCGCTTGGCCGAAACATTCATATCTTCATTCACATTGACAAAAATCCCATTCCCAAGTTTAACGTCTTTATCTGCTATGATCGTAACCGAATCTTTCATAATCATTCCAGAACCTTGAGTCTGATAAGCCCCAGAAGTCTTTTGAGCACTGAATTTAAGAGGAACAGTGCCTAAAATTCCATCAGAAAGACCTAATCTTTGAAGAAGCTCTCCTTGTAAGCACTCATTTTGGATACCATTACGGATACTATGCCCAAAATTCACCGCATCCTGAATTGTATTAAAACCATGAGCAGCGTGCTCCACTCCCGAGCTACTATTTACCCAGTCATCCAAACTACTTAGGAGCGAATTCTGGCTTGCCAACATTTTTCCAGCTTGATCTCCATTGTATAAAGCTCTAGCAAAATCAACACCTACCCCACTCGGAGAAAAACCATAACTTCGATCAGAATATTTATGGTTTAAAGTTGAAGTTTCAAACGTGACATTTTTTCCTTTAGCTAACAAGCTTCCCAGCCCAAGGATATTTACTCCCTTACATTCCACATTCCCTTCAGTAGAAACCATTCGTGAACGACCAATGTCAAATAGAGTTGTTGGTGTTGACTTCTCAGTGGTTTGTTTAGATTTTGATCCAAAGAGTGCTAGAAGACTAGACTTTCTTTGAACTGCAGTATTTTCTGTAATCTCATCTTTGAGAATGATGTCATTTCTCGCAAGAAAATCATTCCCTAATCTCGACGTTAAACTAGCCCCTGTAAAAACAATCTCTCCATTAGGCGCCATTATAATATTTCTACCATTTATTGAATCAAAATCGGCAGTTTGTACATTGGTGTCTGTTTCTTTGTCATGGTGACTTACCAACCATTTTGTATATTTCGCATCCTTGGAAACATATTCGTGAGATGCACTCTTGCTATATACTCCCTTTTCCCCTTCAATAATATTGCTCGCTCCACTTGCAAACCGAGATCCATTGTTAATAACCTTCCCACCTGCCATTACACGAAGGCCAACATTTATTAACTCTTTTTCACCAGTCTCAGGATTTATAACTTCATATTCTTTTCCACTTCCCCCAAGAACTTCTCCTTGATCAAACTTAACTTGATCAGAATATTTTCCATCCCCAATATGTCCTAAAAAATGATGTGCATAGTGGTCATTAATAACATCTTGACTTGCTTCTAGATTAGTAAAAATTCCCCCTCTAATCTTACCTGCCCGATTTATAATACTTCCATCAGTTGCAGTCACAGAAATAAATTTATCAGATTCTAAGGAAGCACCCCGATCAAGTTCAACATGAGATCCAGTTAAATCCAAGCTAAAAGTTGTATGATGTTTCCGAGATAGATTAACGGCTTCTCCAGTTTTAACACCCAATAACTCTCCAACTTTTAATCCCTTATAACATCCTTTTCCGTCAAGAAGATCTTCAACATCATTGATGACCCTGGCTTCAAAATAAACACGAGGTCCTTCTACTCTGGAGGTATCATGAACATTTATTTTGTCACTTGCTATAAATGCAACTTCCTTCATCCCAAATGCTTGTCCAGAATGATCTACCTTTTTGCCCTCTACAACCGTAAAGTCTCCTTCCAAAATGGAGTTCTCAGATGTTGTGGCATTTCCTCGTAATTCTCCTGGACTTTCAGAATCTTGATCGGCCTGCTCTCTCGTCGTCAAAACGGCTGTTCCTCTAACAGCTTTAATATTCCCACCATTGTGGACTTTTGCCCCTCGTACTTCTACTAACCCCCCGACTTCTGTTGATTTGACCGTGCCAAAATTATGGGCTTCCTCCTCTCCTATTACTATTGCCTGTTTACCACCTGTTACTTCACCGTGATTTGTAACTCTATCCGCCTTTATATAAGTTTGACCTTGTGATGTAACACTGGCTCCTTCTCCAATGGTTACATTAGTATCAGATACTACAGATGCACTTTTCTCCCCCTTCACCTCTGAACCTGCTTCTAAATCAACGTCAGATTTACTATGAAGAGATGCATGAGCAGTGGCCACTATCTTGGCAGCATAAGTTCCTTTATCAAAAGATACATTTACATCTGTTCCTTTAAAGAGGCTTTCCTTATCAAAGTTTGCCTTCTCCGCATGAACTTTTATGCTTTTTCCTTTTAAATCACATATTCCGTCAAAAGTTCCTGTTTCAATTGACAGTTTGTTTGCTCTTACTGAACTTTCAGATCCGAAGTGAAGAGAATCCATATTCCATATGCACGTTCCTACGTCAGCACTTCCATCAAACTGATAATCTTTTGCATTGACAGTCCAACGATTTGCAACTGTATGTCCCGTATCTCGACCATACCATGTATCTAATGTTACAGTATCCGCTTTTGTGTAACCACTTGAATTTTCCCATATATTCCGACGATAAACGTTACCAGAGAAAACAAATCCTGCATTATGCGCGAATAAACTATCCTGAGTATAAGAAGGCATAACTAAAATTTTTCCTGCCTTCCAGGAGATATCACACGCTGGAGATAAAGTCCGAGTTGTTAATCCTTTAGCCTTTTCTTTATAGGTTTCCCCTTCAAGCTGATCATAGAGTTGACACGCGATACCTTTGAATCCTCCATATTCATTAAAGCTATCCTTTGCGTTTCTAGCGTTTGCACCAATCTCACCAATGCAACCTCCGACTTTACTTCCAATGGTCCTGCTCAAGTCTTTAACATTATGATTTTTAAGGGAACTATTAAATCCATTCTTAATGGCATCTAGAGATTCCTGTGATAAAGAATCCCAAGTAACCTTTTTTACCTCTGCACTAACTTTTTTTATTTCTGAAGCAACATTATATGTAGAAACTGCTAAATTCTTTGTATCAGTTAATAATTGGACAAATTCACTCATTCTCATTCTTTTATCCTCTTTTCTTGAAAAAGAAGAATTATAAATTCGTTGTCCTTGTTGATACATGCTTGGAAGGCGTGTCAAACTTCGTGCTAAATTTACTCCACTTCGAACACCTGATGGGGCATAAGCCATAACTCCTGAATATAATGAACTAAAAATAGGGCTATCGTACCAATGTCCATCCTTAGGGAATAGCTCGTCCCAAGAGGGAATAGAAGGTATATAAAGTCCTGCTTGAACAGAATAAAATGAATTGGCAGTATATCTGAAAGACTGATGAATACCCAAAAGGTTCAGATCAATCAAAGAGTTGGTTGTAAGCTGACTCCTCCCGTGTAAATACCCCATCAGATTCATATTCAGAGAAGTATTTATCGTTATCCGATTTGCATTCGTAGTAGAAAGACAATTCAGTGCGTACCAATCTGAATTAATTGTTAAATCTTCCTCAACTTCAATGTTTCCTCCAAATACGTTTCCATATGAGCCAGACGTTATGCTTGCATTCTTGGCTTTTAGTACTCCTCCATTGTTCCAAAAGTGTCCTTCAGTCTCGATTTGCAAATTTTCCTCCAATTTTATTTTATTCTCATTTGTTAGCGAATCGACCTTAAAGACTCCTGTTTTTCCAGAAACATTCCCTTGATTGAGAAAATGTCCATTAGACTCAACTACTAAAACATCATCCGATTCAGCTTTTCCACTATTGTAAATATGAAGACCTCCTGATGCGGAAAGTTTTAGAATGTTCCTCGATTTCAGTGCTCCTTCCAACTTTAAGCTTTGAGTCTCTATGAAGATCCTCCCACTGTCCATAGAAGCATCTGCATCAAAACTTAAGTTGTGAAAACCTGTGAATTGAGTTGTATCCTTGACTTGAAAATTTCCCCCCACAATTCCTTCTAATGATTCTACAAACAGATTTTCTATTTTAAAGAAAGCACCTGAAGCAACATCAAATCTATCTTTCGCTCTGACTTGCAAAAGGCCATTTACGTCAAAAGAGGCAATAGATCCTAATGATAAATTCTTTACATCAAAAATAAGTGATTTTGCTTCTATATGGCTCTCACACGTAACATCCTCCCCCATAACTTGGAATTCACCACCGTTTAATCTTGATTTGCTCCCAAATTCGAGTGAGTTGCCAGAAAAATGAGCAGCCTCTTTTGCATCCACCCAACCTCTTATACTTAAGTTTTCTCCTTGCAGAGACACATTTTTCGATTGAAGTTGTGATTTTGTGCTTTGCCTTAGATGATGTTTTGCTTGAAAATTTAATTGGCCTTCAGTTTTGATATCCCCCCAAAATCCGCGATAGGAAGTTACATTTCTCCTTCAAGTTCAAGGGGACGCAGTTTTTTCGATCGAGCGCGAGTTTTTTTAGGTGTTAAATTTTTAAATCAGCAATAATTGACCCAAAGCGCTAAAAGTTACTCTAAA